>NZ_JAQESL010000013.1:0-66148 GCF_027697525.1 Coprococcus sp. AM97-35
AAACTATTTTGGTGAACTGTTTTATAACAGTGACCGAAAATTATAATAGCATAACTATATGATTTTGACAAGTGTTTTTTTGAAAAAAATAAAATTTTTCGGCTAAATTTTTAGCTTAAGGAGAAAATGAGGAATATCTGTGTCGGAAAGCTGAAAATTCATAAGATGAAAAAAAGAGCCGATACAAAACTGTATCGGCAGAGTAGAGAGAAGATATATATAAAAGGTATAGGTCAAAGACATATGCCTGATTTTTTAGGCGGACATCCTGATAATCTTACAGAGTTTATATCATATAGGATTACCGGCGTCCCTTAACTTTATGCATTTAGTATAACGGGAAATTATGGAAAGAATGTGACGGGCAGATAAAGAAATCCTGAAATATCTTAAAAACTTCTGAAGAAGAGATAAATTTCAGCAAAACAGTTGACGTATATAGATTATCGATATAATATGAAGGTACAAAGTATATAGATAATCGATATAAGGAGGGAGAAAGAAATGGCAGTTGATAAAAGTCTGATATCAGGGAGTACGACTCTTTTGATCTTAAGCCTTCTGGAAGAGAAGGATATGTATGGATATGAGATGATCGATACGTTGAAAGGAAAGTCAAACAATGTATTTGAACTAAAAGCGGGAACCTTATATCCGCTACTGCATTCTATGGAAGAAAAGGGATGGCTTACCGTATATGAGCAGGAGGCCGGTGGAAAGATGAGGAAGTATTACCGGATTACCAGAGATGGGAAAAAGCAGTATCAGGCAAAAAAGAAAGAGTGGAAAGAGTATTCGGAAGCTATTTTACAGGTGATCGGAGGTGTGTGTTTTGGAACGGCGTGATTATCTGGAATTGATGACCGGTCAGATCCGTTGCAAGAAAATGTGTCCGGTTATTGCAAAGGAAGTAGAAGATCATATTGAAGATCAAAAGCAGGCTTTTATGGCAGAAGGGATGAAGGAAGAAGAAGCTGAGAAGGCAGCTGTGGAGGAGATGGGTGATCCGGTGGAAGTCGGAGTGGAGATGGATCAGATCCACAGACCGAAGATGCCATGGAAAGTAATTTTTGTAATCGCTCTGATGCAGATTTTAAGTGGAATGTTTGCAGCTTTCTTTTTGAAACAGAATGAAAGTTATGGATATATCGCAGGAATCCGGCAGATATTCCGGCTTGCGATGGCATTTTCGGTTATGATCCTGGTGTGTTATATGGATTACAGCTGGATCGGGAAGCACGCAAGGCTTTTGGCAGGCAGTTATCTGTTGTTTATGGTTCTGATGAGACATTTTTTTGCCCTTCAGATTAACGGTGCAGTAAGATGGATTGGAGTCGGCGGTTTCAGTGTAAGTCTTTCGCTGATGAGCTGGCTGTTTCTTCCATTGTATGGTGCAGTGTTGTATCGGTACCGGGGAGAAGGATATGGTGCTGTTCTTAAAGCCATAGTCTGGATGCTGCTTATCGCAGGGATTCTGATCACCTGTCCGGATCTTGTGATGGCAGGGACGGTTGGACTTTCCTGTGTCTTTATGCTGATGCTGGCACTGGAAAAGGGATGGTATCAGGTTGCGGTTACAAAGGTGATGACCGGAATAGGTATCAGTGTTGTTGGAGTTCCGGTTGGCATACTGGCATATTTTTTCTTCTTTGGTGCGGAATATCAGAAAAGCCGTATCCTGGCGATGTTTGCAGTGAATAAGTCACAAATGATGGAAGGGACAACGCTTGGGGCAGTACGGGAACTGCTGTCGAAATGTATGGCAGTTGGACGCGCCACCGGAGTAGAGGACTTTTGGACTGGGGACCGTATCAGTTCCGCGGATTATATGATGCTTGGAATTGCGGGGTATTGTGGAATTCTTGTGATGGTTCTTTGTATTGCAATAATTGCCGGTTTGCTGTGCTGGTTTTTAAGAAGCGCGCTGAAGCAGAAGAACCAGCTTGGTATGATGATGGGATTTGGCTGTGTGATGGTTCTGGCAATTCAGTTTCTGTTATCACTGCTGGCGAACATTGGGGTATCCAGGTTCGGTCAGGGAGCCTGGTGTCTGTTCTTCGGATATGGACGAAGTGGCCAGATGGTTTCAGCAGTATTGATGGGAATTTTGCTGAGTATTTACCGGCATCAGAATGTAACTCCTGAGCTTGTAGTTGAAAAAAGAGCGGTGGCGAGCTAAGATAGAAGAAAAAAGAGGAGGAACAAGATGCTGGTTTGTGATTATATTGTAGAGAGAATCGATGGAGATTATGCGATGCTGAAGCGGACCAATCTGCCAGAGGAAGAGGCAAAGATGGTAGCAAGAGCACTTCTTCCGGAAGAGATCCGGGAAGGAAGCCGCCTTCATTATGAATTACTTCAGTATACAATTGTTGAATAAAGGTATGGAAAATGTGTGTGCCCTGGGACTGGAAAGTGCCGGAGCACACTTTTTTCAAAGTGTAATTTTCTGTTTAGAAATTTTTCAGAAAATATTAAGGAAAATGGATGTGCATATTTAATAAAAAGAGAGTAAACTCTACTTCCGAGGTGAAGAATATGGATAAGATTTCGGTAGTAGTACCATGTTATAACGAAGAAGAGGCATTGCCTGTTTATTATAAAGAAATGTGCCGTGTAATGGACGAGATGAAGGATGTTGTATTTGAACTGATTTTTGTAGATGATGGTTCATCAGATGCGACGCTTGGTATCATGAAAGACCTGAATGAAAAGGATAGCAGGTGCAGATATCTTTCATTTTCCAGAAACTTTGGAAAGGAAGCTGCGATTTATGCAGGACTGAAAGCATCGGAAGGCGATTATGTTGCACTTATGGATGTAGATCTTCAGGATCCACCGACGCTATTACCTGAGATGTATGAGATCCTGCAGGAGGATGGATACGACAATGTAGCGACAAAAAGGGTCACAAGAACCGGAGAGCCACGTATCCGTTCTTTCCTGTCAGAAAGCTTTTACAAATTTGTCAATGCTATTTCAAAGACAGAGATTGTAGATGGAGCGAGAGATTACCGGCTGATGAAGCGGAAGATGGTGCAGGCAGTTCTGGAAATGAGCGAGTATAACCGTTTTTCAAAGGGAATCTTCGGCTGGGTTGGATTCCGTACAAAATGGCTGCAGTACGATAATATTGAGCGCTCTGCCGGAAAAACCAAGTGGTCCATGTGGAAGCTGTTTAAATATTCGGTGGAGGGAATTACTGGATTTTCAGTGGCACCGCTCTCACTGGCTTCGGTAGTGGGTGTACTGTTCTGCGTGCTTTCCTTTATTATGATCGCAGTAATCGTAATAAGGACGCTGGTCTGGGGAGATCCGGTATCCGGCTGGCCGTCACTTGCCTGTATTATTTTCATGGTCAGCGGAGTACAGCTTCTCTGTACCGGAATTGTAGGGGAGTATCTGTCAAAGACTTATCTTGAGACGAAGAAACGTCCGATTTTTATTTTAAAGGATTCCAGCGATGATAAGGAGCAGAAGCATGAAAGAACGTAGAAAAGGTCTGCTATGGGAAATGGCACTGATCCTGCTTACGGTTGCCGCCTGTCTGTACTCTACAGGCGCAGGAAATATTTTCGGGGCAAAGGTGGACTGGAGCAGTCAGCACAGTGTGTTCCCGGAATATTTCCGGCAGCAGTTTTATCGTACAGGGCAGTTTTTTCCTGAGTTTGCATTAAATATTGGCGGTGGTCAGAATATTTACAATTTTTCTTATTATGGATTGTTTAGTCCGGTCGTTTTGATCGGTTATCTTCTGCCGAATGTGAAGATGTCAGATTATATGATGGTGGCAAGTATTGTATGTCTGGCAGCAGCGGTTATAATTTTGTACCGGTGGCTGAAAAGCCGGGAATTTACAGCTGCGGTAAGCGGGATGACAGCGCTGATGTTTCTTTTCGCAGGACCTATGATCTATCAGTCGTCGCATCAGATTATGTTTGTAAATTATATGCCATTTCTTTGTCTGACATTTTTGGGAATCGACCGATATTTTGAACAGAAAAAATCCGATCTGCTGATCGGCGGAACCTTTCTGATGATTATGACAAGCTTTTATTTCAGCATCGGTGGAATACTGGCGCTTGGTCTATATGGAATTTACCGGTATGCAAGGACAAAAGAGCGGGCAGAAGAGATGATTACGGTAAAAGGATTTCTAGGTGACGGACTGCGGTTTGCAGGAAGGATTCTGACGGCAATCATGCTTGCAGGAGTTCTTCTTGTGCCGACTGCGATGGCTCTTCTCGGGAGAAGCGGAAGCAAGGGAGAAAAAACAGATATCTGGCAGCTTCTGACACCGCAGATCAATTTGGAAAAATTTCTGTATGGGGCATATGGACCGGGACTTAGCTGTCTGATGCTGATTATTTTGCTGACCGGACTTTTTTATAAAAAGGCTTATGAGAAGATCCTGTCGCTTGGTTGTCTGGTGGTGCTGACAGTTCCGTTTTTTTCGTATCTGCTCAATGGTGCACTTTATATCAGACCGAAGTCGCTGATCCCGTTTTTGCCGCTTCTGTGCTATCTTACGGCAAAATATCTGGAGAAGCTGAAAAATCAGAAAATAGCGAGAATCTGGATGCTTCTTCCATGTCTGGCAATTATCATATATATTTATCTGAAGAAGGATGATGTGAAAAGCGAAGTCCTTTGGAAACTACTTTTGCTGGATGCGGTCATAACACTGTTGATCTGCGTGGCACAAGCGTATAGTGCATGGATTCGGAAGTATCTGACAGTAGCCGTTCTGGGACCGGTGATCCTGAGCCTTATTGTCACCGGAAGCTATTCCTGGGAAAAGAGTGGAAATCTGGAGAGCAGGAAAGCGTATGAGGAAGATACCAGCCGGTCCATCGGGAAAGCTGTGGACAAGGCAATTACATCAGATAGTGGATTCTACCGGGTCGAGCAGGTTGGAAATGAAGAGGAAAATGCGAAAAATCTGAATCGTGTGTGGAACAGTGAGCAATATATTACATCTCTGTATTCATCTTCCTATAATGCTGATTACCAGAATTTCCGTAAAAATGATTTTCAGGTAGAGCAGCCGTACCGAAATTTTCTGATGCAGTCGGTTTCGCAGAATCCGGTATTCAGACAGCTGATGGGAGTGAAATATCTGATCTCCAGTCAGAATATACCGGGATATGAGAAAAAGTGGATGACCGGGGGAGGGGATGTGTACTGTGATGAAAATGCAGCACCGATTGCCTATGAGACGGATCAGACGATGTCGGAAGCGGAATATGACAGACTGGATTTCCCATATAATCAGCTGGTATTTACCAGATATGCTGTGACAAAGGACGGAACTGTATCGGCAGGACAGGTGAAAGAAAAACTGGCAGAAGACATAGAGAAATGTGATTTTCGGATTCCGGAAAAGAATAACGGAATTTCACTGGTTGTCCCGACTGAAAACGGATATCAGGTGAAAATGAAAAAGGAACAGGAGTTCGAAGTGGCTGTCCCGGAACAGGAAGAGAAAGATGGAGTTCTGTTTGTACAGTTTCGAATCGAAAATAAAAAACCGAAAGAGGATATCGAAATATCCCTGGAAGGAGAGCGCAATAAACTTTCGTCAATCCAGCATGTGTATTATAACAGAAATACCGTATTTACCTATGCAGTAGGACTGGAAAAGGGGCAGAAAACGGTCTGTTTATCTCTTGGAAAAGGAGAGTATACGATTAAAGATATGAGTGCATATAACGGCGTATTAAATGAAGATACCGGCCTTTATCAGAGTGTATTCAGGGTGGATAAAGAGCAGACGAAAGGGAATCTGATCCAGGGGAGAATCAAAAGTCAGAAGGATGGAATGTTCATTACGTCCATTCCGTTTGATAAAGGGTTTGAAATGACGATAGATGGCGTAAAGGTGAAATGTGAAAAAGTGAATAAAGCGTTTCTGGGATTTCATCTGGAAGCAGGAAAACATAAAATCAGAATTTTGTATCATGCGCCTGGAGTGACAGCAGGAAAGATACTGACAGGTCTTGGCGTTCTGAGTGTGATCGCAGGGGCAGTAAGAAAGAAAAAATGCGCGGAGTGAATCTTTAAGATTCTGAAATAAAAAAGGATACAGTCTTAGAGCTGCATCCTTTTTTATTTGACAGAGAATTCCGAAGAAGCTTGTTTTTGCCATCCATGTATCTGCAGGTAGTAGTTTACTCCTGGCGCTTGATCTGAAAATGAACGGCATCATCAGACCAGATCTTATCGGTATATCGGATTTCGATGGTAGACCAGTTCAGTGGGACTTCCAGAGAAAGATATCCTTCCAGGGTTTCGCCGGGAGCGATCGTTCCATCGAGCTTTGGCTGGTCGCTTGTGGTTGCAAGAGCAGTAAATGCAGCTGCACTGTAGTCAAGTTTGGTATCGTCACAATAATTTTCAAAGCTTGCCATACTGCTGATGACCAGATCATCAGATGTCTGATTGACAATTGTCATATGGACAAACATAAATTCATTGCCTTCTGTCGGGACAGACCAGTCATCTCCTTCGGATTCTACGTAGCTGTCCATCGTGATCTCAATGCCATTGTATGCGGCGGTCTCATTTTGCTTATAGATCTCTTTGGTGGCATCAGCTGTCTTCTTCGGTGTTGAAGTGCCGGAAGAATTGTCAGAAGAAGTGTGCATTTTGGAAAAAAGGAATATAACCGCAATAATGATCAGGATGAGAATCAAGATGATAAACGGCAGACTTTTTTTGTGTTTCTTTTTGGGGGTTGTTAGCTGGTCTGGTGAAGTTACATCATCAGAAGATACATCGGACTTTGTGCCTGCAGTATCGTTTTTGGAAACTGGCGTTGGTTTGGCAGCAGGTTCATCTTCCTGACCGGAGCTGATAACTGGTTCTGGAACTGGAGCATGCTCCTGTACGGAGGATTCATTTCCGGAAAAGGGTTTGTCTGTAGAAACTTTTTCAGTCTCTTTTTTTTCAGTGGTTTTCTTCTGAGCTTCTGCTTCTTCTGCTTCCGGAACATTTTTACGCATGCTGCGCATGGCAGCAGCTGTGCTGTGGTAGATCTCCGGTCCGTTCAGGGGATCGTCGAAAAAAGCCTGCTGTCTGGCAGCCGGGCGCTTTTTTCTGGAAACAGATCCATGCTTATGGGCAGAAGATCTGGCACTTCGGGTATCTGTATCATCCGGAATCACAGCGGATGCCGGAAATCTTTTACGGCAGGTATCACAGAGATATTTGCCGGGATATTTTTTGCTGGGGCGGACTTTGTGACCGCATACAGGGCATTTCATTCTAAGTTAAGTCTCCTTTATGATTCAAGTGTTCTGTTTTTATTATAGGGGAAAATCCTGTCAAAAACAAGGAGGTATTCTTGTCGAACAGACAGAAAAGTGATATCATACTGACTAAGTAACGTGGCAGAAAGTCGAAGCTGTCAGATACAGGAAAACAAAAGAAAGCAGGGAATGATATGACATATCAGGAAATGATGGAAAACGCAAAATTATCTATGGGGATTTACTGCAAAGCCTGTCCGGTTTGTGATGGAAGAGCATGTAAAAACCAGATACCGGGACCGGGCGCAAAAGGTGTTGGTGATACTGCGATCAGAAATTATAAAAAGTGGCAGGAGATCCGCGTGAACATGGATACGATCTGTGATGGCGGAGAGGCAGACACTTCTGTGAATTTATTTGGAAAGGAATTTAAGATGCCGTTCTTTGCAGGACCGGTTGGAGCCGTGAATCTGCACTACAGTGACAGGTATGATGATGTTTCTTATAATAATGTACTGGTATCAGCCTGTGCAGATGCCGGAATCGCCGCATTTACCGGAGATGGAGTGAATGCAAAGGTAATGGAGGCTGCAACGGAGGCAATCCGTGAAAATGATGGATGCGGGATACCTACAGTAAAGCCTTGGAATCTGGATACTGTCCGGGAGAAGATGGAACTGGTGAAGAAGTCAGGAGCATTTGCGATAGCGATGGATATTGATGCGGCAGGACTTCCGTTTCTGAAAAATATGAATCCGCCGGCAGGAAGCAAGAATGTACAGGAGCTTTCCGAGATTGTGAAGATGGCTGGAAGACCATTTATCGTCAAAGGCGTGATGACAGCGAAAGGCGCGAGAAAAGCAAAAGAAGCAGGTGCCGATGCGATCATCGTATCTAATCACGGAGGAAGAGTGCTGGATCAGTGTCCGGCAACTGCAGAAGTGCTGGAAGAGATTGTAAAAGAAGTGAACGGTTCTATGAAGATTCTGGTTGACGGAGGGATTCGCTCTGGTACAGACATTTTCAAGGCACTTGCACTTGGTGCTGACGGTGTACTGATCTGCCGGCCGTTCGTTGTAGCTGTCTATGGCGGTGGAGAAGAAGGTGTGAAGCTTTACATTGATAAGCTGGGAGCAGAACTCAAAGATGCCATGCAGATGTGCGGTGCACATTCTGTTTCAGAAATTACAAGAGATATGGTAAGATATTATCAGGACTAGAAAAATACATGCAGGAGGATAATACAATGGGAATGAGAGTGAACGCAGAGCTGCCATTACCGGCAGACCTGAAAAACGAATATCCGTTATCGGATAAATTAAAAGCTATCAAGGCGAAGCGGGATGAGGAGATCCGTGATATTTTTACAGGGAAATCAGACAAATTCGTGGTGATCATCGGACCATGTTCGGCGGACAATGAAGATTCGGTATGTGAGTACGTGAACAGGCTTGCAAAGTTAAATGACAGAGTATCGGATAAGCTGATGATCATTCCAAGAATCTACACGAACAAGCCACGTACAACCGGAGAGGGATACAAGGGAATGCTGCATCAGCCGGATCCGGAGCAGGCACCGGATCTGCTTGCCGGAATCATTGCAATCCGTAAAATGCATATCAGAGCCATGCAGGAGACTTATCTGACAGCAGCAGATGAGATGCTTTATCCGGAGAACAGAAGTTATCTGGATGATATTCTTTCTTATGAAGCGATTGGTGCGCGTTCGGTTGAGAACCAGCAGCACCGTTTGACTGCGAGCGGAATGGATATCCCGATTGGGATGAAGAATCCGACAAGTGGAGATTTATCGGTAATGCTCAATTCTGTTGTTGCAGCACAGGGACCGCACCGCTTCATTTATCGTGGGCAAGATGTGACGACAGGTGGGAATGATCTGGCACATGTGATCCTGCGGGGCGGCGTGGATAAATATGGCACAACGATTCCAAATTACCATTATGAGGATTGCAAGAGACTTCTGGATATGTATGAGCAGAAGAATTTGAAGAATCCTGCAGCGATCATTGATGCCAATCATTCCAATTCTAACAAGCAGTACAAAGAACAGCTCAGAATCGTAAGCGAGGTACTGCACACAAGAAATTATGATTCAAAGCTGAAAAAACTGATCAAAGGTGTAATGGTAGAAAGCTACTTGGTAGAAGGAAGACAGGATATCGGCGGAAATATGGTATATGGTAAATCGATTACGGATCCGTGTATTGGATGGGAAGATACAGTGAGACTGATTGATAAGATTGCGGAAGACTGTTAATTGTAAAAATACAGTGTATCAAGGTTGAAAAACTTTGATACACTTTTTTTTTGCAGAAATAATTACAAAATTACAGTAAGATATATTTCCAGGGCAGATAGAATGTATGTTGTAAAAACATAAATTACGGGTTAATGAGAAAACTTTTCAAAAATTCCTATAGACAAAATCCCACTCATATAGTAGACTATAAATAGTTAGAAAAAGCTAACTAAAATAAATTTAAACAAACTCATACAAGAGGAAAACAACATGAACTGGATGCAGAAAGATGTACAGACATCTGCTCAGATGGAAATTGCATGGCAGTGTGCTCCGGTATTGACCGGTGTAAAGCCATCCAATATTCTGACCTTGAAAAATGTAAGTGAAAAGGAAGTTGCGGAAAGTCTGAAAGAGATGGGAATTTCATACAGCATGCTTTGCGACGGCGGAGTCCGAAAAGTATGGCTGATCTACAGAGAAGAAGAGATTCTTGAAATCATTGGAAAAAAAGAATACAGCGAATTTCTTGATACACTTGGCTATCGGGGATTTGAGTTTCCGCAGATGCTTCAGATCATGAATCTGAGATTTGAAGGATATCAGCATGGAAGTGCAGAATTTCCACATGAACTTGGAATTTTCCTCGGATATCCACTTGCAGATGTGAAAGGGTTTATTGAGCACAACGGAAAAGATTTCCTTTATCAGGGATACTGGAAAGTGTATGAGAACGTAGAAGAACGCAAGAAAATGTTTTCTATCTACAACGTTGTAAAAGAGGAATTTATCAGGGAAATGCAGGCAGGAAAGGATCTGTGGCATGCAGCAAGAAGCGTGAGACAGCCATTTGACATACAGCCTGCATAAAGGAATAAAACCTGGTAGATGATAGAAAGAAAAAAGAAAGGAAGAATTTAAAAATGAGTGATATTTGTGTAGCATACTGGAGCGGAACAGGAAATACAGAAGCAATGGCACAGGCAATTGGAGCAGGAATTACAGCAGCAGGGAAAAGTGCTGATGTAGTACCGATGGAAACTATTTCGCCTGCTGATTTAAAAGATCAGGCTGTCTGGGTACTTGGATGCCCTGCAATGGGAGCTGAAGAACTGGAAGACGGAACGGTAGAACCGTTTGTATCTGAACTGGAAGGATTTGCATCAGGAAAAAAGGTTGCCCTGTTTGGATCCTATGACTGGGGAGATGGCGAATGGATGCGTACATGGACTGAAAGAATGGAACAGGCTGGCGCACAGATTGTCGGCGGAGAAGGACTTATCTGCCACGGAACACCGGGAGCAGATGCAATAGATGAGTGTGAGTCACTCGGCAGGGAGGTGGCTGGATTATAAGAGATACGAATACCTTTTAAATAAAACAGAAAACCGAAAAAGCTAAATAATCAAATAAAATTATAATCGAATCAAAAACAAATAAAAATCAAAAATTAAAAGCTAAATAATCATCAAAAAAGAGCCGCTCCGTTTCTGCGGGGCGGCATACAAAAAAATCACAATCGTTATTAGAATGAATTAAGGAGATGGATAAGAATGAGCGTTGTAATTGTAGGAGGTCATGACAGAATGGTCTGTCAGTATAAAAAAATATGCAAACAGTTTAAATGTAAAGCTAAAGTATTTACGCATATGTCTGCCGATCTGAATAAGCAGCTTGGACAGCCTGACCTGTTTGTACTTTTTACAAATACAGTATCGCACAAGATGGTAAAAACCGCGCTTGATGAGGCAAAAAGAAGCAATGCGAAGGTGGTTCGCAGTCATACAAGCAGTGGTGCGGCTCTGACAGAAATTTTAACACAGGAAGCAGGAGCAGCAGTTTAAAGCATGAATTTATTTACCGGGATCATGATCCCTTTTATTGGAACGACGCTGGATGTGGCACTTGGATAGAATGCAGAGTGGAAAAGCGAAAAGAAATGAAATGAATGTGTCCTGGTATGAAAATTATCTGGGCACTTTTTATATGTGCCCAGATTGGCACATATAAAAAAGAGGTCTTTCTCACGAAAGACCTCTTACAGCGTGCGTTAGAGGATTCGAACCCCCGACCTTTTGGTCCGTAGCCAAACGCTCTATCCAGCTGAGCTAAACGCACATTTATATTGTGTGTTGAACTGTGTTGCTCAACAACAAAATTGAGTATACATCAGGAAAGACAATATGTCAAGCACTAAAATGAAAAAAGTTAAAAAACTTTTGATCTCATTTTTGAAACTCATTTTTGAACGGGGCGATTAAGGCAAGTTTGCTGGCTCTTATTCAAGATAAGGACAGATCTGATTCCATTTGGTAAGCAGGCGTTCCTTTGACCAGGCTGCATTTGCCGGACTTGTGGACGGCAGGCAGATTGCTTTTTGCTGAGTTTGTGGAAAACAGTATTTTTTATATAAGCGGTCTGCAGTGCCACCGTTGGTGAAAATCTGCCGAATGGATGCCGTCTGAAGAATCTCTGAAAGGTCATTGGGAACGACATTGTGGATACTGCTGTCACTGGAGCCTTCGATATCACAAGAGGCGATCACATCCCAGACGGCAATGTGGTGTGCAAGGAGCAGTGATTTTTTCTCTTCTATGCCGGCAGGAAGTGGTTCACCTGTAAGTGTGGCAAGAAGATCCCAGAAACGGTTTCTTGGATGCCCGTAGAAAAACTGACTTTCCCGTGATTTTACAGAAGGGAAGCTCCCAAGGATCAGAATGCGGGAGTCTGTGTTAAATACAGGATGGATTTCGTGAAGTACATGTGAAGATTGAGCCATAGGTATGCCTTCTTTCATAAATATATTCAATAAAAGGATAAGCGATACGGGAGTGAAAAGCAAGTGGGAAAAAGTACAGTCTGGGTTACTGTTCACTCCCGTGTCAATCACTACGCTGATTGGCACGGAGGATGCACTTTTTATCTTGAATGGCATCTCGACCATAGCCAAAGGCGATTTAAAATGGCGAGATGCGTTGCTGGTCACAGGTACTGTGAACAGTAACCAGTCTGGCAGAATGCACAAACCCTGGAATCCCTGTGACTGTCAGGAGATTATAGAAAATAAAAAGATTAGTGACTGGTTTTGGAATAAAAAGTTTGTGAATTATTGAAAAAAGTTCTGCTTGTAAAGTGGCGGATGTCAGTGTATAGTGAAGTCACTCTAATTCGATTCTAATTTTATTTTACAGGAAATTGCATCCGGTATAATGAAATACTCTGAAGATACGCCGGGTGACATTCTCTATTTTGAAACAGATCACAAGAAAAGTATATGATATCAGACACATGATTCAATGTGGCATTTTCGGGACAAGTTAATATGAATGAACAGACACAGGGAGGAACAGGATGGAAGAAAGAAGAGACTATGCGGTACTCCGTTTTGTGGATCAGAATGGCTGGAGTTATATGGTAAATGACTATGCAAAAGGCTGTTCTTTGATGGAGTATATCAAACAGGGGATCCGGGTGGAAAAAGAAACAGTATTTGACTGGATCAGACAGCTTTCAAAACAGCTGGAACAGTATTATCGTTGTGGAAATGAGGATGCGGCGTATGGATATGTGAACCCATATGCAGTGATCATAACCGGAGACGGAATGCTTTGTCTTCTGGATATCAATGAACCGGAAAACGAGGAACTTTTAAAGCAGATGAAGAAGAAAAAGCTTCGTATGCTTTTTGTAAGGAAAGAAAGGGTTCTTTCGCAGAAGACAGAACGGTCGGATGATCTGTATGGTCTGGCAAAGATAATGGAATTTACAGCAAAAAAATGTCTGGATCCAAAGGCATTTACACGGAAAGAAGAGCGAGTCTGGAAAAGAATGCTTGGAAAGTGTTATAGCAGTGGGAAAAATGCCATAAAAGTATTAAAAAATATGCAAAAAGAAATTGGTTTTCTGGAAAGGGAAATGGAAAGACCGAGGGATAATGTTTCGGCAAAAAAGATTTTGCTTGCAATTCTGGCGGTTTGTATCATGAGTGCAGCAATCATCGGAGGGACAGTGAAAAAGCCGGAAACAAAAGCGATTGCAGCGGATCAGGATCAGCCAGAGGCGGGAGTTCAGGAAGGAGTAAAGGAGAAAAAGGAGACAAAAGAGGTTGTGGAACAAAATGGGGACAGTCCTTATCTGGAAATGGGACTTATTTATTATGTAGCGTGGGAAGATTATGTGAATAGCCTGGATAGTCTCGATAAGGAAATGCAGGAGACAGAGTTTTCCGATGCATACCGGGTAGTCATAGCGAGTCTGGAAGAAGGGAGTATACAGCAGGAGGATGGATTAAACGCAGAAGATGCAGTAAAAAAAATATTAGATGAATTGGAGAAACGTGCAGAAAAAATACAGATGAAAGTGTATTTGTACCAATACCCGCTATTGAAGGTAAGTGTTCTGGAAGAGAGTGAAAAATGGAACAGGCTGACAAAGAGAATTGGTGAGGAGATGATTAGAAGACAGGCGTGGTACCGGTGGGATACAAATGGAGAAAAGGAGTGCGAGGTCAGAAAATATCTTGCAGAAAGCTATTTTAAACTTGGTGAGAATTTAAAAGCAGCTGAACAATATGAACAGATCAGAAAATTAGAATCGAATGAAGAAGAATTAGAAGAGATTTATGAAAAGTTGCAGTTGATTTATGAAGAAGCGCAGGAATATGAGAAAGTGTGGGAGATCAGCAGAGAGGCGGTTGAAGTATTACCGGATTCAGAAAGGTTGTGGATGAACTATCTGGAGCGTTATTGTGAGAATCCGGAAATGGAAAGAGAATTATGTGCAGAAGCAGTAAAAAAGGCCATCCAGGCAGTTCCTGAGCTTGCAGAATCAGAAGCGTTTAAACAGCTTCAGGGAAAATATAAAATTGTGATCGATGGAGAAAATATCCGGGTTGGAGAATAAAACGCTGAAAGAAATTTTTGAAAAAGTCCCATAAAAGGGAGGATGCCGGGTGACTTAAAAGCCCCCGGCATGTATTATGAAAAAGTTATTCTATTATTAACTTCTGCACGTCTTATTAAATGATTTGTTTGAAATCTTTTATCTTTTATGTTCTTCATTTGATGATTCTAGTATATAAAACACTTGTGAAGAAAGAGTGTTTAACAAATGAAGGTTTTTTGAAAGATAAATGAACAAATTGTGAACAAGACTATTTGCGGAATGCGAAGTATGGAAGCCCATCTTTCATAGGTACTTCTACACTTCCCTGGATCAGTGGGCGGGCATAAGCGATGAATTCATCTCCGATGTCGGAACCGTCTTTTGTGATCCATTCTTCAGGAACAGCTTTTTCTTTATTACAGATTTCGTTCACGTCTGCAGTTCCGAATTCAAGGATGTATGGGTCATCACTCTTACGGATAAAATTGATCATCTTTCCTGTTTCACCATCTAAAGCGGCACTTACAGCAAAACGGCCGGAAGCAGCGGCTTCGTTCAGATCTGTGGCAGATAAACAGGAGGAAGAGCATCTCTGGCAGACATTGAGTTCCACAGAGCGTACTTTGATACCAAGCTTTTCTTTTACGAGATTTTCAAGATACTTTCCGGAGCCAGTCAGCATTTTATGACCGAAAGTATCTGTGCCGACATCACTTGCAAGCTCGCAGACAAAGGTTCCGTTACCATCGTTGATTCCTTCGGAAATGCAGACAACGAGATTAGAAGTTTTAGTAAGCTTTTCTTTTACCTTTTCGATAAATGCATCCGGGGAGAAAGCAACTTCCGGAAGATAAATAAGAACCGGATTATCGCCTTTAAATTTGCGGGCAAGAACGCTTGCGGCGGTCAGCCATCCGGCATGGCGTCCCATGATCTCGACGATGGTGACAGATGGTTTATTATCATAGACAGAGGCATCAATTGCAATTTCGCGTACTGTAGAAGCAACATATTTGGCAGCACTTCCGTAGCCCGGGGTATGATCGGTCAGAACCAAATCGTTGTCGATGGTTTTCGGAACTCCGATGATGCGGATATTACTTCCGACTGTTGCTGCGTAGCGGGATAATTTACTTACGGTATCCATAGAATCATTTCCGCCAATATAGAAGAAATAGCTGATTTCTTTTTCGGTAAATTTCTGGAAAAGTTCAGGATAAACCGGATCGGAAAGATCTTCCGGTAATTTATAACGGCAGGAACCAAGATATGAACCCGGTGTGGTGCGGATACGTTCCAGTTCGCCATTTTCTTTTAAAGGTGCCATGTCTATTGTGTGATCGGCAAGAAAACCTTCGATACCGTTGACCATACCGATGACATTATCAATCTCCGGATTTGCCAGACCTTCTGAGACAACACCATAGAGACTTCCGTTGATTACAGCAGTAGGACCACCTGATTGTCCGACCAGTAAATTGTGATTCATAGTTGAAATCCTCCTCTTTATTCATAGTAATCATATAGCTTTAACTATAGCCGAAAAATGTGAAATTTACAATATCAGTTGGAAAACAAAAAAAATTAGGCTATACTAGGAACGTGAGCTTTAAATTGAGAAGGAGAATACACATGAAATATATATCGTTTGCGATTCCGTGTTATAACTCGGCAGCTTATATGGACCGGGCAGTGGAATCTATTTTAAAAGGTGGAGAAGATGTAGAGATCATCATAGTTAATGACGGATCAAAGGATGATACTTCAAAGATTGCACATGAGTATGAAGAAAAGTATCCAACGATCGTCCGTGCAGTTGATAAGGAAAATGGTGGACACGGAGATGCGGTCAATGCAGGTCTTGACCACGCAGAGGGAAAATATTTTAAAGTTGTGGACAGTGATGACTGGGTAGATGAAGAAGCACTGTACAAGATTCTGGATGTTCTGAAAAAGTTTGAAGAGGAAGAAAAGCAGGTGGATATGCTGCTTGCCAATTATGTATACGAAAAAGAAGGAATGGAGCACAAGAAAGTGATTGAGTACAAGAATGTGCTTCCACAGGAAGAGATTTTTGGCTGGAATGATGTGAAACATTTTCATCTGGGACAGTATATTCTGATGCATTCTGTTATTTACCGGACAGATTTCCTGAAATTATGTCAGCTCAGGCTGCCGAAGCATACGTTCTATGTGGACAATATTTATGTTTACTATCCACTTCCGCATGTGCGTAAGATGTATTATATGGATGTGGATTTTTATCGTTATTACATTGGAAGAGAAGATCAGTCTGTCAATGAAAAGGTGATGATCAGTCGTGTGGATCAGCAGATCTTTGTCACAAAGAGCATGATTGATATGTATGATATGCGCAAGATTTCTAATAAAAAACTGCGGACCTATATGACTAATTATCTTGCAATTATGATGACGGTGTCTTCGATTCTTCTGATTCGTTCCAAAAATGCAGAGAATCTGGAAAAGAAACGGGAGCTGTGGCAGTATCTGAAGAAGAATCACTACGGAACTTATTGGAAGATCCGATACGGAATCCTTGGACAGACCATGAATCTTCCGGGCAGATCAGGAAGAAAGATTTCGTCTCTGGCGTACATTGTGGCGAGAAGAATTGTCGGATTTAATTAAAATTCGTTCTTGACATTTCCGAAGAGAAGACTATAATAACTGTTAAAGTAAATATGGTTCACCAAAATTCGTTGATGAGAACAAAGTCGTATCCGCCATTATTTTCAGAGAGCCTGTGGATGGTGTGAACAGGTAATAACCGGATAAGGATATCCTCTCTAAGAAGCGGGTCCAAAGCAGAAAAAGTATCTGCAAGTAGACTTTGCCGGGATCCACCGTTATATGGATAGCATATGTTGGTATGTGAAGTGCCGCAGATTATTATCTGTGGAATTAGGGTGGTAACGCGGATTTTATTCGTCCCTTTTCAGATTGATTCTGGGAAGGGACTTTTTTGTTGCTGTGTATACAAAAAATCCTGTGAATTTTGTTATCGGAAGATTAGAAGAACAGTTTTGCGTGGACGAAAAGAAAAAGGAGGAAACTGTAATGAAAGCATTACAAAAAGCAAGCAAATTTTTATCAGACTATACATCATTGGTGGTAATCGCTATTGCAGTAGTCACATTCTTTGTACCGGCAATGATGGGATGGGTAAATAACCCATTGTTCGTTGATCCGGTATCCAACAAGTTCACCTGTCAGTCGATCATCATCGGAATCATCATGTTCAGCATGGGACTGACACTGACAACCGAAGATTTTAAGATTCTGGCACAGAGACCTTTTGATATCTGTATCGGCGCAATCGCGCAGTATCTGATCATGCCATTTCTTGCATTTGCACTGACGAAAGTACTTCAGCTTCCGGATGGAATTGCACTTGGTCTGATCCTTGTAGGCTGTTGTCCGGGTGGTGTATCCTCCAATATCATGTCTTATCTGTGTGGCGGAGATGTGGCATTTTCCGTAGGAATGACTACGGTATCCACAATCATTTCACCGGTTATGACACCGCTTATGGTTTCACTTCTTGCAAGCGGAACGCATATTACGATCAAAGGACTTCCGATGTTTGTATCTATTGTTGAGACCGTTATTGTTCCGGTAGCTTTTGGATTTTTACTGAATTATCTGTTTGGAAAGAAAAAAACATTTACAGAGCTTCAGAAAGTGATGCCTGGAGTTGCAGTACTTGGACTTGCATGTGTAGTTGGCGGAGTGGTTTCTTCGCAGGGAGACAAATTCTTTGAATCAGGAGTTGTAATTTTTGTGGCAGTATTTCTTCATAATGGACTTGGATATCTGCTGGGATACGGCGCAGGAAGACTGACTGGTATGAATACTGCAAAGAAGAGAACAATCTCCATCGAAGTTGGAATGCAGAACGCCGGACTTGCTACCAACCTTGCAACCACAACGGCACAGTTTGCGGTTGCACCGGAATCCGCAATTATCTGTGCTGTATCCTGTACATGGCATTCTATTTCAGGAACACTTCTCGCAGGATTATTTGCAGCATATGATAAGAGAAAAGCAGGAAAGCCTGCAAATAAAAAGCAGGCTGCAGAAAATGTAGCATAAAATACAGAAATAATTTCGGAATGATCGTCATAAAATATCAGGAATAACTTACAGGGCGTAAGAAGATATGGAAGATCAGAAACTGGAAAATCTTTTAAATCTGGCACTTGGAGCGACAGAACAAGAAAGAGAAAAATCATTGAACCTGGATGTCGGGTATCATCCGATTGACAGGGAATGGGAATTGATTATTAAATATTCGGGCAATCTGGATCAGGTAAGAGCCTTGGCAATCCAGGTGGTTGAACTTCAGAATGAGTACGCGATCATTCGGATCAGCCAGTCCAGGATTGATTTACTTTCAGATATTCCTGAGGTAGAATATATAGAGAAACCGAAACGTTTATTTTTTCAAATAGCAAATGGGAAGCGGGTATCCTGTATCAATGAGGTGCAGGATACCCGCTTTCTTGATCTGCGTGGACAGGGTGTACTTGTGGCGATAATTGATTCGGGGATTGATTATGCGAATGAAGATTTTCGGAATGCAGATGGAACGACGAGAATACGGGTGATGTGGGATCAGTCATTAAAACCGAATGCGGATGAAGAGAAGAATCCACCAAATGGTTATCGGATGGGAGTGGAATTTACCGAGGAGCAGATTAACAGGGCACTTGAGGCTGACTCGTCAGAGGAAAGGAGAAGAATGGTACCAAGTCAGGATATATCCGGTCATGGGACTGCAGTTGCAGGGATTGCTGCAGGAAATGGACGAGGAAGCGGAAATCTGTATGCCGGTGTGGCACCGGAGAGTGAGCTGATTGTGGTAAAAATGGGGTCGCCTATGCCAGACGGATTTCCACGGACGACAGAACTGATGCAGGCGATGGATTATGTGGTGAGGAAAGCACTGGAATTTCGGATGCCGGTGGCGATCAATCTGAGTTTTGGAAATACATATGGTTCTCATGACGGCAGGAGTCTGGTAGAACGGTATATTGATGATCTGTCGAATTTCTGGAAGAGTGTGATCTGTGTGGGGACCGGAAATGAAGCAGCAAGTGCCGGGCATACTTCTGGAGTGCTGCAGAAAAGAAAAGAAGAAAGAATACAGCTCGCAGTACAGGCAGATGAACCAACATTGAATATTCAGATCTGGAAAGCGTATACGGACGAAGTGGAAATTTCATTTGTATCTCCTGCGGGGACGCGGATCGGTCCAATACAATCTGTTCTCGGTTCGCAGAGATTCCGGATCGGAGAAACGGAGATTTTATTATATTATGGAAAACCGAGCCCGTATAATGTCGCGCAGGAGATTTATATTGATATGATTCCGGTGACAGATTATATTACGTCGGGAGTCTGGCAGATCATTTTGAATCCGACAAGGGTTGTGGAAGGGCAGTATGATCTGTGGTTGCCAAGTGAGAATGTATTGAACCGGGGGACAGGATTTTTGTATCCGGATGAAGAAGTGACCTTAACGATTCCTTCGACTGCAGATAAAGTGATATCGGTTGGGGCGTATGATGCGCTTACTTTTTCCTATGCATCTTTTTCAGGAAGAGGATATACCTGGCAGGATGAAAGGACGAAACCGGATCTTGTGGCACCGGGAGTGAACGTAAGGACGACAGCAGTTGGCGGAGGGGTGACAGTGGTGAGTGGAACTTCTTTCGCAACGCCGTTTGTGACAGGAGCATCGGCACTTTTGATGGAATGGGGGATCGTAAGAGGAAATGATCCGTTTTTGTATGGGGAGAAAGTGAAGGCGTATCTCCGGCGCGGGGCGAGAGAGTTGCCGGGATTTGGAAAGTATCCGAACCGTGAGGTGGGATATGGAGCACTTTGCCTGGAGAATAGTTTCCCAAAGTGAGAATGTTGTAGATATAAGGAAAACATGCTATGGCATATACAGTGTGTAAAGAGGAACAAAGAAAAAATAGAAAGCGTGGTCAAGCAGAAAAAATGAAGTACGAACATATCACAGAGGGGCGTTTCATAGACCGTCCCAATCGGTTTATTGCACATGTGGAGATCAATGGGCAGGTGGAAACGGTTCATGTAAAGAATACAGGCAGGTGCAGGGAATTTTTGGTCCCGGGTACACTAAAGCTTGTTTTTACTAAATAGTATTTTCTGTAATATAAAAAATATTGCAGAATATTTCTTATAAAAGTAAAATTCCGCATGGATTTGCTTTTCCACACAAAAAGTAAAATTTTGACTTTTATAGATATTAATTTACAATTCTATCCACTATTTTGAAAGATTCCCCAAAGCACTTTTGATAAAATATCTGCAGTAAATGAACTTTTGCAGAAAGGAGAGCATGCTTTATGGAACTTCAGAAATACGAACAGGAGCATCTGGATATACTGCGGCCGCTTCTTCCTGAGTGTACAGTACTTCTCAAGAAGAACGGCGATTTCCCCCTTGGCAAGCCGGGAAAGATTGCACTGTATGGTAACGGTGTGCGTAAGACGGTAAAAGGAGGAACCGGTTCCGGAGAGGTGAATTCCCGATTCTTTGAGACAGTAGAGGATGGATTTCAGAAAGCTGGGTTTGAAATTGTTTCCAGAGACTGGCTTGATGCCTATGACGAAATATATGACAAAGCGCAGGCTGGTTTTACAGAAGAAATCCGAAGAAGGGCGCAGGAGCATCATACACATCCCGTAATCGAAGGGATGGGAGCTGTCATGCCGGAGCCGGAATATGATCTGCCACTGAATGTAAAAGGTGAGACAGCCATTTATGTCCTTGCAAGGATATCAGGAGAGGGAAATGACAGGGAAGCGAGGGAAGGCGATATTTTCCTGACAGAAAGCGAGAGACGGACAATCCTTGAGCTGAAACGGCAGTACAGAAGGTTTATGCTGGTTCTGAATGTAGGAGGTCCGGTAGATCTTTCACCTGTCATGGAAGTGGAGAATATCCTGATTCTGTCGCAGCTTGGAGTGCAGACAGGAAGCGCTCTTGCGGATCTTGTTCTTGGGAAAACATATCCCTCCGGCAAATTGACGACTACATGGACAAAATGGAAGGATTATCCGGATTTTGCGTCATTTGGAGAACAGGATGATACCCGGTATCAGGAAGGAATTTATGTGGGATACCGATATTTTGACAGTGTGGATAAAGAGGTACTGTTTCCGTTTGGATACGGTGTCTCCTATACAAATTTTGAAGTCCGTTTTAAGGGTCTGAAACTGGATAAAATGACTGCCGAAATAGGTGCAGAAGTGGTGAATATAGGTGATTTCTGTGGAAAAGAGGTCGTACAGTTATACGTTTCTGTGCCGGAAGGAAAGCTGGATCAGCCTTATCAGACTCTGGCTTCATGGAAAAAGACAGAAGAATTAAAACCGGGGGAGAAACAGACAGTTGAACTTTCATTCTTACTGACGGATCTGGCATCTTACGACGAAGAACAGGCGGCATGGATTCTGGAACAAGGGGAATATACCCTCCGAATGGGAAACAGCAGCAGAGATACGGAAGTCTGCGGTGTCATATCAGTACCGGAAACTTTGGTTATAAAATCAGTAAAAAACTGTTTTGGAAAACCGGATTTCACAGACTGGAAGCCGGAAAGAAAGAGAAAGGACAGAGTAGGAAAAAAGATACAATCTTTGGAAGCAGATATTTTCAGCGTGGATATAGTGAAAGTAGTCTATGAGCATAAAGATGAGCCAATGCCGGAGATGGGGGGATTTTCCGATGAAGAACTGATTAGCCTGAATGTGGGTGCTTTCGTTGCAGGAGGCGGAGTGACAGGCATCATCGGTAATGCTTCTATGTCGGTTGCAGGCGCGGCAGGCGAGACGGCAAAAGTGGGAGAAATCCCCGTGATCGTTATGGCAGACGGACCGGCAGGACTGCGGCTTTCTCAAAAGTGCTTCCGGGATGAGAATGGAATACATAGTCTGGGGAGTACAATGCCGGAGACAATGCAGAATCTTCTGACCGAGGATGAGCGCGCATATATGAACAGCATGATTCCGCAGCCCGGAGAGGACAGTGAGATCTTTGAGCAGTATGCGACGGCAATTCCCATCGGCACCGCGATCGCCCAAAGCTGGAATCCATTGCTTGCAGAACGCTGCGGGGATATCGTAGGAAGCGAAATGGAGCGGTTTGGCATTCATCTGTGGCTGGCTCCAGCTCTTAACATCCATCGGTCCATACGATGCGGCAGGAATTATGAATATTTTTCAGAAGACCCGCTGATAAGCGGCGTATTCGCGGCAGCACTTACGAAAGGGGTGCAGAGCCATCCCGGATGTGGGGTTACCATCAAGCATTTTGCGGCGAATAATCAGGAGACAAATCGGTATAACAATAACAGTATAGTCAGTGAACGTGCGCTGAGGGAAATCTATCTAAAAGGGTTTGAAATCTGTGTTCGTCTGGCACAGCCTAAAGCCCTGATGACATCTTATAATCTGTTAAACGGGAAGCATACCTCTGAGCATAGAGAACTTCTTGAGGATGTGCTCCGCTGTGAATTTGAATTTGACGGCATTGTAATGACAGACTGGGTAACATCCTCTGATATATTAAGTGCTGATGCGAAATATCCTGCACCCGAGGCATACAAGGTGGCTCTCGCAGGAAATGATCTTTTTATGCCGGGAAGCCAGCAGGAAATTGATAACCTTACGGCAGCTCTCAAGAACGGTCATATTACAAGAGAGGAATTGATAAAAAATGCCACCAGGATCTGCCGGATGGCTGTGGAACTCGCAGGCGCTTCAGTTTGACCGGCCTTTTGTCTGTTTCCGGTATTGGAGCGGTGTGACACCGTATTGCTTTTTGAATACATTCTGAAAATAGGACTGGCTGGAAAAGCAGAGATAGCTGCTGATTTCAGCCAGACTTTTTTCACTGTAGGTCAGAAGACTTTTTGCTTCTTCCAGCTTGCAGCGCATAATGTAAGCGCCCATCCGGATGCCGAGTTCACCTTTAAAGTGTTTCATCATATAAGAGGCACTGCGCCCTGTATGAGCGGCGGCAGCTTCTACAGAGATAGGCTCATTTGTGTGGTTCCGGATATAGGTCATACATTGATAGACATCCGGGGAGATACCTTCCGGGATGCGTGTTTCTCCGGCACGCTGACAGAAATCCAGAAGCATGACATACTGGAGCTGATTGATTTTCTCAATTGTGCGCAGTTGTTCACACTCTTGAATGTAATAGTCTATGAGCTGGTATGTTTTTTCGATATCCACACCGCCCGGGATTGCACCCATGATACCGGCTTTTACTACAGCGCTGATAAAGAGGTTTTTGGCATGCCGCAAGGGTGCGCCTGCCATCTTCCCTTCCTTGAGGGGAGCACGGGTGGCAGAGAGAAATTTCTTCAGGGCGTCTGTATTCCCATTCTTGATTATCTGATACAATTCCAGTTCAAAATAGTAGGTGTTATGAACATTTCCTTCTTCCTTATCTTCTACCATTTGATCCGTCTGTTGGTTAAAGCGCTCCAGTGTGAGCTTGTCATTTTCCAGAAAGAGCCGTTCTGCGGAGACAGTCTTGTGGTTGAAGCACTGATGGAGAAATACCAGATAATTGGCAAACTGTGCCTGACCAAGCAGGGGGATTGCATAGAGCAATTCTGCGTACTGTTCCCTGTTTTCTAAAGAGACTCCACTCTCTCTGGAGGAATAGCGAATTAGTTCTTCGGTGACAGGAACGTTGAATACCGGGCCGAGAATCAGATTATAGTCGGTATTCTCGATTAAAAGGCGTCCGTAGCCGATATCCGGAGAATCACTGCAAAAGGTCGGATTATGATCGCTCATGGGAAAGAGATCCTCACGGTAGTATGCAGGAGATGTGCCGGTGATATCATTAAAAGAAGTATAGACTGCATATTTGCCTTTCAGTAATGTGACCGGGATTTTTGTCGCCGCATAAAAATTCTTACACATAGATAGATAATCTGTTTCCATAGGCCATTCTCTCCTTAAACTAAAATTATATATTCTATTTTACAATAATTAAATGAATATTACAATATTTATAAATTGCCATGTGATAGTCTGACATCAGAAAGGTTGCTGTGCAAGAAAAATGATAAGGTAGCAGGAGCCGGAAGAGATAGGAGGAAGATCAGAATGAAACAACGAATCAGGATACACAAGGCAGAACCGAATACGGGAGTCCTCAATTACTCTCATCTGCTGGATGCGCCTGCGGGAAAACATGGGTTTGTCGAAGCGAAAAAGGGGCATCTTTATTTTGAAGATGGTACGAGAGCGCGGTTTTTAGGATTCAATGTGGCGGCGCGTTCCAATACGCCGGATCATGAGACGGCGGACAGAATGGCAGAACGGTTCGCCAGCATGGGAGTAAACATCATCCGTCTCCATGCGGCGGACGCCCCAGTGGGAGAGAAGCCGGGAAGCTGGAGCAGCTGCAGGGAAGCGCCTCTTCTGGACTATGCATCCGGTACCAGCAGGAAATTCAACCCGGATGGGTTGGAACGGTTCGATTACTTTGCGGCGAAACTGAAAGAGAAGGGCATCTATCTCCATATAGACCTGATTGTAGCGAGAAAGTTTGAAGAGGGAGACGGCATGGAGTATCCGGGCGGCGCACCCTCCTGTATCAAACGGTACTGTCTGTACAACCAGCGGATGATTGAACTCCAGAAAGAGTATGCAAAGGAGCTGCTCTGCCATGTGAATCCCTATACGGGACTGGCGCTTATCGATGATCCGGCGGTAGTGACAATCCAAATCAACAACGAGGACACTGCTATCAAGGGGAATATGGGTGGCGATGCAGGGGAAGAGATGAAACCCTACCGGGCAGAAGTACAGGAGCGCTTTAACGACTTCCTGCTGATGAAGTACCACACACGGGAGCATCTGAAAGAAGCGTGGACAAAGGACGGTTGCTGCGCGCTGGGGGAGGAAGAAGATCCGGCCCGGGGAATCGTCCGGGGGATTGAAGGCAGTTTCTATCAGCCGGTCAGCGACCCAGAAGGAGAGTGGGATGCACCGGAAGGACCGGCAAGATATGCCGACTTTATGGAGTTCGGCATCTATATGAACCGGAAGTTCTATCAGGATATGAAAGACTATATCCATTTCCTCGGGGCAAAAGTTCCTGTCGTTACCAGCAATTTAATTGCCGGGGCAGCGGATGTGTATGGGCATACAGACGGCGACTTGATGGAGAATAACAGCTATTTTAATCATCCTCTCCTTCCAGTAGAGAATAATACATACCTGGTGGCCGGCCCCATGGAATATGTCTCTACGAATCCTCTGACTATGCAGACCGGCGTGGGATCGGCGGCAACGACCCTTTTAAGTCTGGGATCACTGGCGATTGTGAAAGGAAAACCTTTTATGCTCAGCGAGTGGAACGAGTATGGTGAGCATCCTTTCCATTCCACGGCGTTTGTGCAGATGGCAGCATATGCCTGCTTAAACGACTGGGACGGACTGATTCTTTATAATCACCATACCTCCGAGAACTGGGATGACCAGCCGGCAGATGAGATATTGAATGTATTCGATGTATATAACGATCCGGCGGTAATCTGCCAGTGGGGATTCATGGCGTCTGTCTTTTTGAAAGGGCTTGTCTCCGTAGCAAAACACTGCGTAGATGTTATATACACACAGAATGACCTGAAAACACTGCCCCTTTTCCATGCAATGCCGACCACCTTTTTCCCATATATTACGTCTATGCGCAATGTATTTCTGGATGGAGGAGACAGTTATCAGGGTAATGCGGACATAGCGGTAAATGCCGGATTTTTAAACGGCGCTGATCTCTCAGATGCGGAACATGGCGTGTACTATGCATGGTCTGAATACAGGGATGCGTTCCGGCGTTATAAAGAGGAAAACCGCCTGGCAAATGCTGCGAAAGACACGAAAGAAATTCAACCGGGAGTGCATCTTGGAGAAAAAGCACTTGTGTTCGACCGGATCAGAGAGACATCGGGCAACGGAGATTACCGGACGTTTGCCGAAATCATGGACAGTGCGATGAAAGAGTGGGGTATTCTGCCGGAAGATACCGGCTATGTGGAAGGAAGGCTGATTTCAGACACAAAAGAAATCGTTTTTGACCCAGATCACGCACGCTTCTCTATCCACACACCTTACTGCGGCTATTTCAGCGGCGCGCCGGAAGAAGAGATTTCCCTTTCTGACAAGATCTGTGTGGAGGTGGAAAACGAAAGGATTACACTGGCTCTGATCGCAAAAGATGAAATTAAGATGGATGGCGCGTCAGAATATATTTTGACGGCAATGGGGACAACCGGTATGGACGAGACAACATTTGGCAAAGGACCGGAGCTGATGGGGATTCCGTTTGCCGCTGTGGAGTTCAAAGGCAAACTGTACGCAGAGACACTGGAAGGCTGCATCCGTGTGAAAGCGGAGAATGCGAAACTGGAGGTGTTAAATCCGATCGGGGAAGTAATTGCCGAAATGAATGGAGAAAAAACAGGAGATGAAATACGGTTTGCAATGGACGGTTCTGTTCCGGGCATCCAGTACAGACTTGTGGTCGGTGAATAAGCATAGTTCCCAAGGGAGTACTTTGAGATTACAAAATAAGAAAACAGGAGATTGAAAGAAAGATGAATTATGAGTCAAAGAAAAGTGCAGAAAATGGTCTGTATGAGTTTACGCCGGACGGGAACGGCTGCCAGATCTATCATGCGGAAACACCGCGTTATTGGTATAATTACCTGTGGAATGAAGAACGCTACTGCGCTCAGATATCGCAGGTAGGACACGGGCGCAGTTATTATCTGAGCGAAAAAGCAGATATGTGTATGATCAACCGGGATGATGCCAGATATGTATATTTAAGAGATGATGCAGACGGAACATGCTGGAATATCGGGAAGGGGCCGCTTAACACAGAGGTGGAAGACTACTGCTGTACACATAGTATCGGGCACACGCAGATTTGTTCAAAGAAAAATGGAATTGAGGGATCCTGGAGGATTTTCGTGCCGAAGAAAGGGTTTCATGAGGTATGGACACTGAAACTTCGCAATACAGCAGAGCAGGAGAAAAGGTTAAGCATGTTCTCTGCGGTCAGTTTTTATCTGGAAGGCTTCTCTTATCCCAGATACTACGAAATGTACCGATGCATGAAGACAGAATTCAAACGGGAACTGAACGGAATCTACTGTGATTCCGCCCATCCCTTCGCGCCCCATGAACTGTATCATGGGTTTCTGGCCTCATCCGAGCCGGTTTATGCATGGGACGGTGACCTGACAAAGTTCTGCGGGTCTACAAGCACGCTGACATTACCGGATGCTTCCGCCTGCGCCCTGTTCCAAAGACCGGATATTGTCGTGCAGGGAAAAGACTGTACAAATTCGGAAGCCTCGCTGTTCATTCTTGGCGGGGTGTTGCAGCATAAGATCACGCTGATGCCGGGAGAGGAGAAAGAGATTCAGGTGGTATTCGGGATCAGCTCTTCCTGTGAAGAGGCATGCAGTGCAGTAAAGCGGTATGCAGATGCAGAATCCACAGAACGGGAGTTCGCAGAGGCGGAGGCGTATAACTATGAGAAGATTAGCTCTTTGTCTGTGAAAACACCAGACCAGAAGATTAATCATATGATGAACAACTGGGTAAAAAAGCAGGCAGATTTCTGTATCGTAGGAAAGAAAGGTGTCCGTGACAACCTGCAGATTTCTGTAGCGCTGTTGAATTACCGTCAGGAGAAAGCAAAAGAAGAAATCCTGGAATGTCTGCGCCATCAGTTTCAGGACGGGCACGGAGTGCTTACATGGTATCCTTATGATGACACACGCTACTCAGACCAGCCATTCTGGATCATCTGGGCGGTATGCGAGCTGATTAAGGAGACGGGGGATCTGTCAATTCTTGATACGGAGATTGAATGGCAGGACGGCGGAAAAGCATCCGTTCTGGAACATGTAAAGGCTGCGGTTAATCGCTTAATTCTTGATAAAGGGGAGCATGGTTTGGTGAAGATTTATTTCGCCGACTGGAATGACGCCTTAAATATCACGGATGATCAGGAGGCGGAGTCTGTGATGCTGTCCCACCAGTTCTGTCTGGCTCTGAGAGAATTAAAGAGAATGATGGAGTATGCGGGCGATACAGCGTATGCCGGATTTATCGAGAAGGAATATGAACAGCTTAAGGAAGATATCAACCGCTATGCATGGGATGGGAAATGGTATGCGAGAGCCTTAAGCAGCAAGGGAAACGTAGGAACGCAGGACAGCGCCGGAAGCAAAATCTATTTGAACGCACAAACATGGGCTGTGCTGGCAGGAGTCGCGGATGGAGACAGGCTTTCTCAGGTGCTGGAGGCTGTTGATAGTATGGAGCAGGATTTCGGCTTTCCATTAAATCTGCCGCCGTACCCGGAGTATGATGCCCATGTGGGAAGGATGTCCGGTATGCTGCCGGGACTTTTTGAGAACGGTGGAGTGTACTGTCATGCTACCGGCTTTAAGATCCTCATGGACTGCTGTACGGGCAGGGGAGAAAAGGCACTGAAAACGCTGAAAA
Organism: Coprococcus sp. AM97-35; assembly: GCF_027697525.1. Classification (NCBI taxonomy): domain Bacteria; kingdom Bacillati; phylum Bacillota; class Clostridia; order Lachnospirales; family Lachnospiraceae; genus Coprococcus; species Coprococcus sp. AM97-35. The sequence goes on from NZ_JAQESL010000013.1 coordinate 29,001, forward strand.
AGATTATGCCTGACAGCGAAGAGAACCCGTCGGCGAAGTCCGGGGCAGAACCTTATGTATTTACCAACTGCTATTCCACGAACCCGGGATATTACGGAAAATCCTATCAGTCATGGACAACAGGAACTTCCGCATGGTGCATGATGGGGCTGTATGAAGGTATTCTGGGTGTAAAACGGGATTATGAAGGGCTTAGGATCAGTCCCTGCTTTCCGGAAGAATGGGAAGAGGCAGAAGTGACGAGATACTTCAGAGGTGCGGATTATCATATTATCATCCGCAATCCCGAACATATTAAGAATGGAAAAGCCGAGGTTTATGCTGACGGTTCAATCTGCGATTCCGGGCTGATACCAGACTATCAGGATGCTAAGCAGCATAGGATAGACGTTTTAATAAAACGAGGATGAAATTTACAATTTTGTAAATTAATTTACAATAATTATCTATAGAAAAACAGTATAGTAAACCTATCATCAATGATACAGGAGGAGAGGAAAGATGGCAAAAGACAAAAACGCACCCCGTTACGACAAGCAGGGCGCAAGGCGCGTAATGCGCAAAAGAGATTATTTGGCAGATCTCGGCGGACAGCTCGCATTAGGGCTGATGGCGAATCTGGTCGGACAGCTCAATTATTTCTACACGGACAAGGTAGGACTAGCTGTCGGAAGTGTTGGTATTGTATTGGCAATCTCAAAGGTGATTGATGCATTCACGGATGTGATTGCGGGGAATTTTATCGATCATTCAAAAGGAGGCGACCATAAGTATTTCAGATGGATCCTGCCACAGATTATTCCGGCAGCCTTGATTATGGTTCTGATGTTTACCGTACCGATTCAGGCAGGACAGATTCCGGGCGTAATCTACGCGCTGATTACGAATCTGGTATTGTCCGCAGGTCTTTATACCTTTATTGCGACCCCGTTTGCGGCAGTTATGACTGTACGAAGCAGAAGCTTGAGCGAGAGAGGAAGTATCGGGCTGTTCCGTGCGGTTGCCAATTATGGCGCTGGAATGCTGATCTCCATTCTCACGATCCCGGTGACAAATATGCTGGGCGGCACACAGTCCGCATGGATCAAATACGGCGTGGTACTTGGTGTACTGGTATTTGTTCTGTTTGCAATCTGCTGCCATAACGGCCGCAAAGCCAAATTTGCATGTGATTACGAAGAAGAAGAAACCGAGGGAGCTGCTGAAGAAGAGGAAGAGCCGGTTCCTTTCAAAGAAGCAATGACAATGCTTCTGAAGAATAAATACTGGGTGATCATCCTGCTCTTTAACTTGACCACAAGTGTTACGAGCGGTATCGCGGCATCTGGCAGTATATACTACTGTAAATGGATTTTCGGAAATGATAATCTGGTCGGAATAATCGGAGCAGCAGGTATGTTGGCTACCGTAGTGGGATTCATCTTATCCAAGCCGATTATTGCCGGACTTGGAATCAAGAGGACAATCTCCATCGGGCTCTTAGGAGCGGCGATACTCGCAGGCATTCGCTGCTTTATACCGACGAACTTTACAGTTTGTGTGGTGACCGGTCTATTAGGCAGCTTTGTACAGATTCCGATGATGAGTCTGTATGGCGTGCTGACATCCATGACCATTGATTACAATGAGTGGAAATATGATAAGAAGCTGGTGGCAATGTCGGGCGGAGCAATCGGCTTTGGCAGTAAGGTTGGAAATGGCCTTGGTGCAGCAATACTGTCGGCGTTCCTGGCAATCGGTGCATATGATGCCACGCTGGAAGTCGCAAGTACATCCATGATATATTCCATCTATGGATTCTCAAATTATCTTCCGGTTGTGATCAACCTTGTGATGTTTGTAATCTTCCTGAAATTCGATCTGGAAGAAAAGCTGCCGAAGATGCGCGAGGAAATCGCTGCGCGCAGAGCAGGAAAGACCATTGAAAAATAAGAAACAGATATTATCAAGAAGCAGGCAAAGCTGAAAGAAACATTGTAATTATGAGAGCCGGCGCTTCCGTCGGAATCGGAGCGCCGGCTTGAGTTATAGGCGGAAAATAGTAATAGGGACAGGGCAGGAAAATGTCCTGGAATTGACAGTGGGCAACGGCTGGTATAAAGGGATTCTCAGCTTTGACTGTAAGCCGGAACGGTATGGGGATCGAACTGCTGTTTGGGCAGAACTTCATGTGCGTTATACAGACGGGACAGAAGAGGTAATTACTACGGACGAGACATGGCATGTGCGTACCGGTCAGATTCGTTACAGTGAGATTTACATGGGAGAGACAATTGATACAAATGCCCCTGATATCAGAGAGGGAAAAGTATCTGCCGTGCCAGAAGCCGTATTTCATCCGACTGTATTGACGCCGCAGCTAAATGAACCGGTGCGGGTGACTGAGCACTTGAAGGCAAAGAGGGTTTTCACGGATTCCAAAGGGAATATACTTGTAGATTTCGGCCAGAACCTTACAGGTCTTGTAGAAATCAGAATCCGGGGAGAAAAAGGCCAGAAAATCACTGTCCGCCATGCGGAGACTCTGGATCAGGACGGTGTATTTTACCCGGACACTCTGCGGACGGCAAAATCCGAGGACACCTATATCCTAAACGGGGAAGAACAGGTTTTGATGCCCCACTTTACATTTCATGGTTTCCGGTATGCTGCCGTGGAGGGAATAGAGAATCCCCAACCTGAGATGTTTACAGCCTGCGTAATGCATTCGAACATGAGAAAGACCGGAGAGTTCCGATGTTCCAATGAAAAAGTGAACCAGCTTCAGAGCAATATTTCCTGGAGTCTGCGTGATAATTTCTTTGATATCCCCTCCGACTGTCCTCAAAGGGATGAGCGGCTTGGATGGATGGGAGATGCGCAGGTATTCTCATGGACAGCAGCGTTCAACCGGGAGACGGCTCTGTTTTTTACAAAATGGATGAGGGATATATCGGCGGCGTCTTCACTGGAACGGGGAGTGCCTCATATAGTACCGGACATACAGGGAACTTACAGTTCTGCGGCGTGGAGCGATGCTGCAGTGATCATACCATGGGTAGTCTACCAGATGTATGGAGACACACGTATTTTAGAAGAATCATGGAAATGTATGCACGAGTGGGTAGATTATATTCACAATCATGTAAATGAAAACGGGCTGTGGATGACCAATTACCAGTATGGCGACTGGCTGGCACTGGATCGTGAAATGGGAGATAAAAGCGTTGGAGCTACAGATGTTTACTTTGTGGCAAACGCTTACTATATATATGTCACAGAGCTTGTGGCAAAGACGGCTCATGTGCTGGGAAAATATGGAGAGGCGGCATATTATGAAGTGCTCCGTGAAAAGACGCTGGACTCTTTCAGGAAAGAATATTACACCGCAAGAGGCAGGATCGTCAGCGAGACTCAGACTGCATGCGCGCTGTCTCTCTATTTTAACCTGGCATATGAAAAGGATAGGGAAAATATAGTACAAATGCTGGTGAGCAATATAGAAGATCATCAGAATCATTTGACCACAGGATTTGTAGGGACGCCGTATTTATGTCATGTCTTGTCTGAGAAAAAAGCGCATGATACGGCCGGACTCCTGTTTATGAGAGAGGATCTGCCATCATGGCTGTATGCTGTGAATAAGGGCGCGACGACGCTTTGGGAGAGGTGGGATCGGGAACATATGTGTATGAATATGACACAAACACAAGTTTAAAAGAGCTGAAATTCACTCTGGACAGTACACTGGGAGAGATTCTGGACGAACCTCTTGGCATGAAGATGATGGAAGAGATGCTGCCGGAGCTTGTACACAATCCAATGATCGAGTATGCAAGGCAAATGACTCTGGCTGAAGGAATCAGCTCTGCCCCAGAGGTAAAAGCGGTTTATGAAGCCGTACTAAAAGAATTGAATGCGCAGATGTAAAAGGAGAAGAAAGTAAATGGTACAGCAGAAGGTAAAATATACAGACACCGAGAGAACCCCGGCTGAACGGGCACGGGCACTTCTCGAAGAAATGACTTTAGACGAGAAGATGGCGCAGCTTGGCTGCATTTTCCCATTTGGTGACAGCTATGATGATATGGAACAGCAGGCTTTGGAGATGCCTTACGGGATTGGACAGGTGAGTACTCTGGAAATGCGCAGGATAGGCATGCTGGAAGAGGCCGCCGGATGGCAGAGGAAGATGCAGGAGACTGTGATGAGACAAAGCCCTCATCATATCCCGGCAATCTTTCATATGGAGGGACTGTGCGGAGCATTTATTCAGGAAGGAACCAGTTTCCCATCCGGAATCGCCAGAGGCTCAGGATGGGATCCGGAGCTGGAAGAGAAGATAGCCAAAGTGGTGGCAAAACAGGAAGCAGCCTGCGGCATCACTCACATTCTGGCTCCGGTGCTGGATATTTCAAGGGATTCCCGCATGGGAAGACAGGGAGAGACCTACGGGGAAGACCCGGCTCTGGCGGCAGCTCTGGGAGCGGCATATACGAAAGGAATCCAGACAACAGAGGCAGGCGGAAGAAGACCGGAAAGTGTCGCCAAGCATTTTCTCGGATTTCACAATTCACAGGGCGGTATTCACGGAACGAACAGTGATACGCCGTCCCGGCTCATGGAAGAAATATACGGCAAGCCTTTCCAGTCTGCGATTTCTGAATCCGAGCTGAAAGGGGTCATGCCCTGTTATAATTCTATCGATGGCGAGCCGGCTTCCGTTTCACACAGGCTGCTCACGGAACTTCTCAGAGAAAAGATGGGGTTTGACGGTCTGTGTGTCAGCGACTACGGCGGCATTAACAATGCCCACGAGGTCCAGCGAATCGGGGAGACTATCGGAGAAACAGGGCTTCTTGCCATGGAAGCAGGGATGGACATAGAGATGCCGAAAGCGACCGGATATGGAGAAGAACTCAAAGAAATGTTCCGAAGCGGGCAGGCGGATACAGAACTGTTGGACCGGACCGTTCTGCGGGTGTTGGAAGCCAAGTTCCGCATGGGTCTGTTTGAGCATCCGTTCGCCATGGATGGTGAGTCCTGTCAAAAGATTTTTGAAGAGAAAGAGGGGGCGGAGTTATCTTTCCGGTCAGCAAGAGAGTCCATGGTACTCCTGAAAAACAACGGGATACTTCCTTTGTCAGGTAAGATAAAGAAGCTTGCCCTGATCGGGCCTCATGCAGACTGTGCCCGAAAGTTCTTCGGCGGATATACCCATCTGTGCATGATGGAGTCGGTCTACGCTGTCGCAAGCTCCATCGCAGGGGTAGAGGGCAGCCCGGAGTCCGGGCAGATCAGCGGAGCAATGCTGCCAAATGGTGAGCCGGTGAATTATGTCCCAGGTACAAAGATCCAGTCAGACGAAGCGGAGCTTTTTGATGATATCCTGCGCCTGCAGAAGCCGGCCTGCAGAAGCCTGTTAGAAGAACTGAAGGAGCGGATGACAGACACGGAGATTCTGTATGCATACGGGTATCCGGTTGCCGGAAAGGATCAGGGCAGATTTGAAGAAGCGCTGCAGGCAGTCAGGGAAGCAGATGCTGTGATCCTGACTCTGGGAGGAAAGCACGGCACATGCTCTATGGCGACCATGGGCGAAGGTGTGGACGCTGCCGACATCAATCTGCCGGAATGTCAGGATGCATTTATTCAGGCTGCCGCTGCATGTGGTAAGCCTTTGATTGGGGTTCATTTTGATGGAAGACCAATCTCCAGTGACACAGCAGACCAATATCTGGATGCCATCATAGAAGCCTGGAACCCAGCGGAAACGGGAGCGCAGGCTGTGGCGGATGTCCTGCTGGGTGCATATAACCCGGGCGGTAAGCTGCCGGTATCCGTGGCATATCACGCCGGACAGATTCCAATTTATTATAATCACCCGAACGGTTCTGCATGGCACCAGCAGGAGAGTATCGGATTTGTCAACTATGTGGATCTTCCCCATACACCGCGATATTGCTTCGGGCATGGATTGTCTTATACACGGTTTGAGTATTCAGAAATTCATATATCGGCAGCAGAGATTGGAGCAGAAGAATCGGTACAGATTAGCTGTGTGGTAAAGAATGCAGGAAACTGTGCCGGGGATGAGGTAGTACAGCTTTATCTCAGGGACAGATTCGCAAGTATGACACGTCCGGTGAAAGAGCTTGCCGGATTTAAGCGGATCCATATGGAGCCGGAAGAAAAAGTGCGGGTCACATTTACAGTGCAGGCGGATCAGTCAGCATTTCTTGACAGGCAGATGCGCTGGAAGGTGGAAAAAGGGGATATAGATGCAGAAATTGGAAGTTCTTCTGAGGATATCCGGTTAAAAGGAACATACCGAATCACAGAAGATAAATGGATCAATGGAATGGAAAGGGCATTTTATGCGAAAGCACGGGAAGTAAGACTATAAATCCGTTAGATTTATACAGCAGACCGGCTGTCAGGTTCGGCAGGAAATGAGAAAACAGGAGAGGATAAAAAATGGATAAAAAAAAGATTGCCAGAAAAATAGCAGAAGAATCGATTGTTCTGCTTAAAAATGCGGATCATATACTCCCTTTAAAAGAGAAGAAAGAGATTGCATTTTTCGGAAGGACACAGATAGGCACTTTGTATTCCGGAAATGGATCCGGTGGTGCTAATATAGCCGGGTGCGGCACAATTCTGGAAGAATGTGAAAAGAGAGGGATAAAACCTGAATCGCTGCTGAAAGAATTTTATGAGTATAAAGCAAGTGCAGAACAGGTAACGGAAGAGGATGAGTTTGACTGGACGAAGGTCAGCGAAATGGTAAACAGCGGAATCATGTACGAAATATTTGGGAAATACAAGGCTCCGCTTGATGAATATGATGTGCCGGAGACACTTATCTTTCAGGCGGCGGAAAAAACAGACACAGCAATCTTCGTGATCGGCAGAAACTCCGGTGGAGAAGAGTGTGACCGTCATCTGCCGGAGGATTATTACCTGACCAGATCAGAAGAAAGCCTGTTAAAGGATATTTGTACCCATTTTGCTAATGTAGTGATAGTCCTGAATGTAAACGGACTGATTGATCTGTCGTGGATGAAAAAATATGCGAGCATAAAAAGCCTTCTGTTTATTGGAATCCCGGGGGAAGAAGGGGCTTCTGCGCTGGCTGGCATTTTGACAGGGGAGATTAATCCTTCCGGGAAACTGGCGGTGACTATAGCGGAACACTATGAAGATTATCCGTCGGCAGATCATTTCTCGTGGGATAAGGAGCATCTGGAGAATATTCTGGACTATGAGAGTTACGGCCTTTCGCCAGAAGAAAACGGAAGTACAGGTTTTATGAAGAGTCCGGTAACCGTGTATTGGGAAGATATTTATACTGGATATCGTTATTTCGATACATTCGGAAAACAGGTGCTTTACCCCTTTGGTTATGGACTATCTTACACTGCATTTGCAATCAGCGATGCATTGGTCAAGAAGCAAAACGGCGGTATTATGGTGACAGCCGATGTGAAAAATATTGGGGAAATGTCGGGGAAAGAGGTAATCCAGGTTTATCTGTCTAAGGTATATCCAGCAGAGGGCGTGGAGCGTCCTTATCAGGAATTGAAGGGATTCGAGAAAACGTCTGACCTCGCTCCGGGTGAAAAAGAGCAGGTTAAGATCTGGATCCCATGGAGAGAACTGGCGGTTTATGATGAGGAAAGAGCCGCTTGGATCATCGAGTCAGGCGATTATCTCCTGAAGATGGGAAAATCATCAAGAGACACCTTTACGGTGGGAATGGTATGCCTGCGGGATACAGTCATTACAGAACAGTGTGCGAACCGTCTGGCTATCTCGGGATGCAACAGAGGAAAACTTTTGTTCCTGACACAGAAAGACTGCACAGAGTGTCAGCCGGAAGACGTATATGAGAAAAAACCTGATGGAGGCGTGACCGAGACGGCGGTAATTTCTGTAACGGGAGAGGATATTCTTGCAGGAGGGGAGAGTATACAGGCTGAAAAAGAAGCGCAGCAAAGTCTGCCGGAGCTGTCCATCGAAGAACTCGCTTCTCTCTGCGTGGGTTATGGACCGGGGACTCCTTTTGCGGCTGTGGGTGATCGCAGTGATCCGGCTACGATTTTCGATGACGAAGGAAAACCGATTACAACAAACAGCCACCCGACAGGATATCCGGGATATGTTTCTCCGGCGATTGCAGAAAAAGGAATCAAGTCCATTTTCTATAAAGACGGCCCTGCCGGGATTGGCGGTGTTGCATGGCCAACAGAGATGCTCATTGCGTGCTCCTTTGACAAAAAACTGTGGCAGATGTTTGGAGATGCAGTAGGGAAAGAATGTGAAGAACAGCAGGTGAATGTCTGGCTTGCTCCTGCTGTGAATCTCCACAGGAATCCGCTGTGCGGAAGAAATTTTGAATATTTTTCTGAAGACCCGTACCTGACGGGAGTCTGTGCCTGCGAGATTACAAAAGGCGTACAGAATAGCCGTCCGGTTATTGTGTGCCCGAAGCACTTCGCGGCAAATGAGCAGGAGACATTCCGCCGCGGAAATGCAGGGAAAAATGTAGATGCAGTGGACTCAATCCTGACAGAAAGGGCACTTAGAGAACAGTATTTAAAGCCGTTCGAGATGTTAGTCAAAGATGCCGGGATCGCATGCATCATGACCTCCTTCAATAAGATCAACGGGTCATTTTCCGGCGGCAGCCATGACCTGTGCACACATATCCTGCGTGAGGAATGGGGATTTGAAGGGGCTGTTGTAACGGATTGGGGAGATATGGATATGGTTGTGGACGGCGCGGACGCTGTTGCGGCAGGAAACGATATCGTAATGCCCGGCGGTCCTCCGGTAATCCGCCAGATATTAAAAGGATACGAAGAAGGCAGAGTGACGAGAGAAGAATTGGAACAGGCAGTGCGTCATCTGCTGATTATGATAAAGAGAATCAGGCTGGCAGATTGATGGTTAGGGTAACGAGTAAATGTGATAATAGGATGTAGATGAAACAGGTAGGTATATGGAAGAAAAAATGTATCATACAGTGAAAAGTTCAGGAATCATGAATATCGTGGCAGGAGCATTTGCGATCGCAGTTGGGATTTCTGCGCTTATAAGTGGAATACGCCTTTGGCTTGCCCGTACTAAGATTCTTTTCTAAAGAAAGGAAAATAATGGAATGAAGCACATGGCAGAGATAAGAAATGACAACGGAATTTCTACATTATATGTAGACGGTCAACCCTTTCAGGCATTTGCAGGCGAGGTACATAATTCCGCTGCGTATGATCCGGAAAGGATGGAAATAGAAATCTGGGAGAAGATGGAGCAGAGTAATCTGAATACGCTGATTGTGCCGGTGTATTGGGAAACGCTGGAGCCGGAAGAAGGAAAGTTTGATTTCACCCTTGTGGATGCGCTTATAAAGCAGGCGGACAAATATAAAAAGAAATTGATCCTGCTCTGGTTCGGTCTCTGGAAGAACGCAGAGTCCGCTTCCCTGCTTTACGAACGTATGGCTGAAGCAGTTTCCGTGGTATCCGGGTTCCTATCCGTCCGGAGGACCGGTAGAGGATATGCTGTGGGTATGGAAAGCAGCGGCGCCTTCACTTTTTACCATCGGTCCGGACATCTATGTGCCATATGTCTCTGACATCATGAAGACGTACAGCCGGCCGGATAATCCGCTTTTAATCCCCGAAGTGCGGAAAGATGCAGTTACAGCTTCCTATGCCCTTTATGCATTCCTGCATTTTCATGCGTTATGCTATGCGCCTTTTGGAGTGGAAGATCTGTGGGCAGACCAGCCTTCGGATCTTTCGGCAGAAGTGATAGACGCTCTGAAACTGGATCCGCTTTCCTTTAATCTGAGCGGGACTAAAGAGACATTGGGCGAGGTGTACCGGCTACTGGAAGAGATCAGACCGCTGTACTTGAAATACCGTGGGACAGAACATATGAAGTGTTTTCTGAAACAGTCAGATGGAGAGCAGGGATGCTATCTGAAGTTTAAGAACTATGATATAGAAATACAGTATCTCCCGAGGACAGACGGTGCACCGGCAGCCGCAGGAGTCGTCTTTGAACTGGATGAAAATACGTTTCTGATCATAGGAATGATGTGCAGTATCCGTTTCCATACGAAACCCGGGGATCATAGGAGAGTAGACTTTCTCACAAAAGAAGCAGGGACTTTCCATGTTGGTAAATGGGTATGTGAGCAGAGACAGAACGGCGATGAAAAAATCGTATCAGTCTTATATAATATGCCGGGATGTTTTAGAATAGAGACATTTAAATACTAATTTTCTATACTTTAAAGAGAGATATACAGAGGACTGGAGTATGGCAAATTGTTTATTACAGCATTAGATGAAAAATGAAAACCGTCTGGAGATATTGTGTTAATCAGAGATGAGATGGCGGCATATGTAAACGGAGAGGAAGTTCCAATTTTTCCCAGGTAGTTTAATGTTTTATATCGGAAGTGAAAGAAAATGTTGTCTGTGTGACAGTTCGGGATTCTGGTTGCGGAATGGACAAAGAGACTGCAGAGAGCAAAAGTAAGTGTAATTCTAACAAAGCCAGAAAATAGATGCTATGGGAATACAGATTTTTATCTGATTTTGATAGAAAAAATGAATTTGTTAGGCAAAGTGGACGCATGGGATAATCTGATAAGAATTAAATCAGAAAGCATTGTACAGGAATTGATGGGAATGATACTGAAAGAATTTTGTGACAATGACGTAACATCCTCCCCAGTTACTTTGTGACAATTATATAACGTCCTCTATACAGAAATATGCGGTTTTAAGCCATTTTGTGGCAAAAAAGCCGCATATTTTTTGTAGCAATGACTTGACATCCTCGGGACGACTCTGTTTGGAGAGAAGCCTGCCAGATTAAAATGTTATATTTATAATAACACCTCGAAAAACAACCTGAAAACATAGCTTTATTCAGTGGTTAACCTTAAATTTGTTCAGTTAATAGGTAAAAAAATTATGTAACATGCACAACTCAAAACTGTATATGCACAAAAATAGGGCGATTTGTAAAAAATGCTTTACGCTGATAGAGTGATAGAGTATAGTGAGTTTAAACAAATTAATATTTTGAAGGAAGAAGGTAGAATGGATGGTCAGTTAAAAGTAGCAGCTGTTCAAGTTACAGTCGAACAAAATAATATTAAGAAAAATATGGAAAACGTTGAGAAAATGGCAATGAGTCAACAAAATCGATGGAGTTGACCAGAGATTCGAAAAAACCAAAAATAAATTAACAAGTAAGGAGACAATGTATGTCAGAACAGGAAAAGAACATTGAACAAGGTGTTCACAAGCGCCGCACAAGGTACAAGGGAAAATATCCACGAAAATTTGAAGAAAAATACAAAGAATTACAGCCGGAGAAATATCAGGACATGATTGCACATGTCATTCAGAAAGGAAATACACCTGCCGGAATGCACATTTCGATCATGGTGCAGGAAATTCTTGACTTCTTGAAGATCCAGCCGGGAGAGGTGGGATTTGATGCAACGCTTGGCTATGGCGGACATACAAAAGCAATGCTGAAATGTCTGGAAGGAAAGGGGCACATTTACGCGACAGATGTAGATCCGGAAGAATCTGCAAAGACAAAAAAACGTCTGGAAGAACAGGGATTTGGGGAGGATATTTTAACAATCCGTCTTCAGAACTTTTGTACTATCGATGAGATTGCAAAAGAAGTTGGGGGATTTGATTTTATTTTGGCTGATCTGGGTGTGTCTTCCATGCAGATTGACAACCCGAAGAGAGGATTTTCTTTCAAAGTGGACGGACCTCTGGATCTGCGACTGAATCAGGAAAAAGGGATCAGTGCAGCCGAGAGACTGGATACAATTTCAAGAGAAGAACTTGCCGGGATGTTATATGAAAATTCGGATGAGCCGTATTGTGAAGAACTGGCAAAGGCAATCACCGAAGAAATCCGGAAAGGACACCGGATTGATACTACGACAAAGCTACGTCAGGTGATCGAACAGACCTTGTCTTTCCTTCCGGAAAATAAGGAGAAAAAAGATATCATCAGGAAGACCTGTCAGCGGACTTTCCAGGCACTTCGAATTGACGTGAATCATGAATTTGAAGTACTCTATGAATTTATGGAAAAACTGCCGGGCGCTTTGAAACCGGGGGGAAGAGTAGCGATCCTGACGTTCCATTCAGGAGAAGACAAACTGGTGAAGAAAGCTTTAAAAGCAGGATATCGCGAGGGAGTTTATTCCGAATATGCCAAAGATGTAGTCCGACCTTCGGCAGAAGAGTGTGCACAGAATGGGCGTGCAAGATCTACGAAGATGCGCTGGGCTGTGAAGGCGGAGTAAAAGTAAGTGTAGGCTGATTAGAATATTGACAAAACAAAAATCAAGGATCATAATGCGGTGCAGGAAGAAAAGTTTTTGAATGTGTTAAAATCCAGAATGGTAGATGGAATCATTTATGTCAGTTCGGATTATGCGACCAGTAATAAGCTACTTGCAGATTTATCAATCCCAGTTGTATTTATTGACCGTAAGATTGAAAAGAGTGGTAATATGGGAAGTGTGCAGATTGATAATTATCAGGCTATGAAGGAAGTCGCTGAGTATATCAGTAAAAAAGGATGCAATGGATCGGATTGAAAATATTCTTGGATTTAAGAGATTTGAGCGTCACGTTGGATAAAAAAGAAGAGTAGAAAGATGCTGCAAAGTTATCAAAACAGATAACAGAGCTGCATCTTTTGTTATTTGAAAAATGATTAAAATATATAACAGAAAATTATAAGCCGATTTGTACTTTAGTCTACAAATTCAGATGCCGGCGTGATATACTGTATGGAAAAGTTATGAAATATCTGGTATCAAAACGGAAGCAAGGAGGAAAGAAAAAGTATGAACAATTTTTTGCCCCAGAAGAGGGGAATGCAGGTTGTCTGGATCATAGTGGGCTGTCTGATCTACGCAGTTGGTCTGAATGTATTTATTATCCCTATGAATTTATACAGCGGGGGAGCAGTTGGTCTTGCACAGCTGTTAAGTTATGGAGCAGGACAGATCGGGATTAAGGAAATTGCAGGTCTGAACCTGTATGGTATCATTTATTTACTGCTCAACATTCCGATTTTATTTATTGCATGGTTTAAAATCGGAAAGACATTTTTTATAAATACAATCCTTGGAACGGTAGGAATCAGTTTATTTACTTCAATCGTACCAACTCCGGCAACAGCAGTGATTGCTGATCCGGTCATTGGAATCATCATCGGTGGTGTTGTAACCGGAGCCGGAATCGGAATCATGCTGACGGCAAAAGGAAGCGGTGGTGGAATCGAGGTTATCGGTATCTGGATGGCGAAAAAATATGCGGGAATGTCCGTTGGAAAACTGGGAACCATCTTCAATCTGATACTGTATGCCATTTATCTTTTAGTTTTTGATATCTCAACGGTGATTTATTCGGTCGTCTACCTGTTCTTTTACACGGTAACTCTGGACAGGATGCATTTTCAGAACATCAATGTGAGAATGCTGATTTTCACGAAGAAGAAGGGAATCGCAGAGGCAATCATGAAAGAAACCGGACGTGGTGTTACGCAGTGGAATGGTGAAGGTGCATTTACGAGTGAACACAATTATGTTCTGGTGACGATCGTGAATAAATTTGAAGTAGAAGATATCCTGAACATGGTGTATTTACTGGATCCGGAAGCATTTACTACGGTAGATGAAGGGGTTAAGGTGTACGGAAACTTCCAGAAGAGAGTTTAGGAGAGTCAGGAATAAATGTATAAAATACTGATTGTTGAAGACGATAACACGATCGCAAAGCGGCTGGCATCGCATTTGAAAAAGTGGAATTATAAGACAGTATGTGTACGTGATTTCAAAAATGTAATGGAAGAATTTAAAAAGACAGATCCACAGCTTGTAATCCTGGATATCGGGCTTCCGTTTTACAACGGATTCTACTGGTGCCAGGAGATCCGGAAGCTGTCCAATGTGCCGATCATCTTTCTGTCATCGATGAATGACAACATGAATATCGTGATGGCAATGAACATGGGCGGAGATGAGTTTATCGAGAAGCCGTTTGATCTGAATGTAGTGACAGCAAAGGTGCAGGCGGTGCTCAGAAGAGCATATGCACTTCAGGGAACGGCAAATATCATTGAGCATGGAGAAATGCTGCTGAATCTGGGAGATGCATCACTTACAATAGCCGGGCAGAAGATTGAACTCACCAAGAATGAGTTCAAGATCTGTCAGATGTTTTTTGAGAGCGCAGGAAAATTTGTGACCAGAGATGCGATCATGACCAGCCTCTGGGAAAGTGACGAATTCATCGATGATAATACACTTACAGTAAATGTGGCGAGACTTCGGAAAAAGCTGGAGGAAGCCGGAATGCATGATGTGATCCGGACAAAGAAAGGAATCGGGTACATGCTGGTATGACAGAGATTTTAAGGGCATTTTGGAAAGAAAAAAGACCGGAGAGAATAGCGGTTCTTGTTTCGGGCATTCTCTTTGCAGTCATCTTCTGGATCTATGAAATTCCGGTGGAGATTGCAGGATATGCGTTCCTTCTGGTGATTTTATGGAATGTGATCTGGTTTACACTTGTTTTCATACGATATGAAAAAAGACAAAGAATACTGGAAGAAAATCAGGGAAAAATCCGGACAGAGGCAGGAGGATTTCCGGAGGCAGAAAGCCGGGAAAGCGAAATGTACCAGGAATTGATCCGGCAGCTTTACGAAGAGAAAAAAGAGCTGGAATCCTCTGTGCAGATTGAAAAACAGGAGCTGTCTGATTATTACAGCATGTGGGTTCATCAGATCAAGACTCCAATTGCAGCACTCGGTGTCCTGATCCAGAGCGGGGAAGAACTGGAAGAAGTACAGGAAAGCCCGAAAGCACAGGAACTTACCCGAAGCATGAAAATGGAGGTGTTCCGGATTGAACAATATGTGGATATGGTACTCACCTATCTCAGAATGGGTTCCGCAACCTCCGATTACGCCTTCCGGATCTGCAGCCTGGAAGAAATCGTCCGCCAGGCAGTCCGCAAATATTCCCAGATGTTCATCATGACCAGGACAAGACTTCACCTTGAAATCCAGGATCAGAAGATCCTGACCGATGAAAAGTGGCTGACCTTCGTCATCGAACAAATTCTCTCCAATGCAGTTAAATACGCAAGAGGCGGAGAAATATCAATCTACACAGAAGAAAAAACTCTGGTGATCTCCGATAACGGAATTGGCATTGCAGAAGAGGACCTCCCAAGAATCTTCGAAAAAGGCTTTACCGGCTACAATGGAAGAGCGAATAAAAAATCCACTGGAATAGGATTATATCTCTGTAAGACAATCATAGATCGTCTCCATCATACTATCTGGATTGAATCAAAACCAGAAAAAGGAACAAAAGTATATCTAAACTTTGACCGTGAATCCAGACGAATAGAGTAATGGAGTCTATTGGTACAAAAACGAAAAAACTTCCAACAACGGAACAGAACTATGATTTACTTTTGGGTAAGGATCTATCAGTTGCAAAAAGTTTATCCATTTGAACAAAACAGCCGCCAGAAAAAATAAATATGGAAAATTCCATGTTTGTGCAATGGAGATGAAACACAGGAATCATGGAGGCCATTGCCGAACATGATTCCCGTCCTAAGTGGTTCATCGGAATGGTTTGCACAAAGGAATTTGGAATATTTATTTTTTCTGGCGGCGTCTCTTTCACCAAATGAGTCTTTTCCAACCCGATCCTTACAAAAATGTAAGAAACCCCACACAAATTGTCATTTACTTCGATGGAAGGAAATCCCTTACTTTTTTATAATGACTTTATCAAATAAAAAAGAAGGGCAGGTCATAAAAACCATGGCATTACTTGACGTAAAGAACGTAAAAAAGATATACACAACCCGTTTCGGAGGAAATCAGGTAGAGGCGCTGCATAACGTCAGCTTTTCCGTAGAAGCAGGCGAATATGTAGCAATTATGGGAGAAAGCGGAAGTGGCAAAACTACACTTCTGAATATCCTGGCTGCACTTGATAAGCCGACTGGTGGAAATGTTTACTTAAAAGGGAATGATCTCAGCAAGATCCGAGAAAAAGAGATGGCAGCATTCCGGCGGCAGAATCTTGGATTCGTCTTTCAGGATTTCAACCTTTTGGATACACTAACCCTGAAGGATAATATTTTCCTTCCGCTGGTTTTGTCTGGAAAGAAATACACGGAAATGGAGAGTCGGATCGCGCCGATCGCAGAGCAGTTGGGAATCAGTAAGCTTCTGAACAAATATCCATATGAAGTATCCGGTGGACAGAAGCAGAGAGCAGCCATTGCACGTGCTCTGATCACACAACCGCAGCTGATCCTTGCCGATGAACCGAGCGGTGCGCTTGATTCCAGATCGACGGATGAGCTTCTGGGACTCTTTAATGCGATCAACGATAACGGGCAGACGATTGTCATGGTAACGCACAGTGTCAAAGCAGCGAGCACGGCAAAGAGAGTCCTCTTCATCAAGGATGGGGAAGTTTTTCATCAGCTTTACCGTGGCAATCTGACCAGTGACGAGATGTACCAGAAGATCACCGACACCTTGACGGTTCTCACTACAGGAGGTGAGCACCGTGAATAGATCGATTTATACAAAGCTTGCCATTTCCAATCTGAAAAATAACCGGAAGACATATATTCCCTATGTACTGACTGCCATTTTAACGGTGATGATGTATTATATGATGGCGAATCTGGCGGCAAATTCGCCAATGAACCAGGAAGCATTACAGATTATTTTAAGTCTGAGTGTTCATGTAATAGAAACATTTGCACTGATCTTTCTGTTTTACACCAACAGTTTTCTGATCAAAAGAAGGAAAAGAGAAATCGGAGTGTATCATATTCTCGGAATGGGGAAACCGCAGCTTGCGAAAATGCTGGTGATCGAGACGGTTGTAACCGGTGCGGTCAGTATCCTGGGCGGAATCTTTTTCGGAACTGCGCTTGCAAAGCTGATGTATGCACTTTTGAAAAGAATGATTCATTATGACGATAAACTGGCATTTCGGATGTCATGGGAGATTGCCGGAAATACCGTTCTCTTTTTCACACTGATCTTTGCATTGACTCTGATCTATAATCTTTTGCAGATCCGGCTTGCCAATCCAATCGATCTTCTGCATGCGGGAAGTCAGGGCGAGCGCGAGCCAAAAACCAAATGGTTCCTGACTATGGCTGGAATCATTTTCCTTGGAATCGGTTATTACATTGCGATTACGACAAAAGAACCACTTAAGGCGCTTCAACTTTTCTTTGTCGCAGTAATCTGTGTCATTATCGGAACCTATGCGCTTTTTACAGCAGGAAGTATTGCTTTTTTAAAGCTGCTTCGGAAAAACAAAAATTTCTATTATAAAACAAAGCATTTTACATCCGTATCCGGCATGCTTTACCGAATGAAGCAGAATGCAGTCGGGCTGTCAAATATCTGTGTACTCAGTACTATGGTTCTGGTGATCATTTCGTCTACCGTATCTTTGTACATTGGAAAGGAGGATGTCTTAAGAACAAGGTATCCGCAGGAAGTGTATATCACAAATTCGGTATCTGATGATGTGGAAAATAAGAAGCTGCATGACATGGTGGAAAAGATCTGCCGGGATAATCAGGTAGAGATCACAGATGAGAAGAGCTGGCATATGGCAGAGCTTGTTAAGATAAAAAACGGAGAAGAATATACTTCTGCTATGATAAAGGATAATTCGTCATCTGATATAGTGTTTTTTGATGTGATTAGGTTGGCAGATTATAATCAGCTGACAGGCGAAAGGATGGAGCTTGGGGATAAGGAAGCTATTCTTTTTACAAATGGGGAAAATTACGGAAAGGATAAGATCAGGATTGATGAGGAAACATGGATGGTCAAGAAGGAACTGGATACTGCACCTTTTGGAAAGAAGAGTGATTCTAATACAGAAAATGTATATTATATGATCGTCAGTGATGAAAAAGAGTTTATGAAAGATTATCTGGAAAAATACCAGCTCGAGGCAGAGGACAAACCGGTAAAATGGAGGGAGTCATTCAATTTAAGGGGCAGCGAAGATCAGAAGCTGAAAGCTGTCAAAGAGCTGAAAGCACAGGCAGAAAGTGAATTTGAACATACTGGCGTACAGGGAAGATATCTTGAAAAAGAGACTTTCTTTGGTCTGTATGGCGGTGTGTTTTTTATTGGAATGTATCTTGGAAGCCTGTTCCTGATGGCAACGGTGCTGATCATTTATTACAAACAGATTTCCGAAGGCTTTGATGACAGAGAACGCTATCAGATCATGCAGAAGGTAGGAATGAGCAAACGCGAGGTCAAAAGTTCGATACGCAGCCAGATCCTGATGGTATTCTTCCTGCCGCTTGCGATGGCAATCATCCATATTGCAGTTGCATTTCCGGTGATCACAAAGCTTTTAGCCATATTTTATCTGAAAAATACAAAGCTGTTCTTCGGATGCACTGCCGGTACAGTGGGAATCTTTGCCGTCTTTTATGTGATCGTATTTGTGATAACAGCAAAAGAATATTATAAAATCGTTGAATAGAAGAAAAAGACAAAAAGGTGACGAAAGTCATCTTTTTGTCGTATACAGAGGTATTTCTTGCTAAGAACGACCGTTCTGTAGTAGAATACAGATAGACTAATTGAAAAGGATTGCGAGAGTGCAAAGCACGTAGCAATCTGGTATCAAAAGGGTTAAAATACCTTTTGACCTCAACATCATTGAAAAGATAAAATTACAGAAAGCAAGGGATGTATAAATGATAGAAAAAGGGCTGGTATATGGAAGATTTCAGATTCTGCATCTCAAACATGTGGAATATATTCTGGCGGCAAAGATGCGCTGCAAAAGGCTTTATATAGGAATCACTATGTCGGATGATCTGCACGTATCAGGGGGTGAGGAAGACAATTACCGGGTAAGACGGAGCGCTAATCCTCTGACTTATATTGAGCGTTATGAGATGCTTCGTGATACGTTGCTCAGTTTCGGAGTGCCGAGAGAAGAGTTTGAGATCATCCCATTTCCGATTGACAGAGTGGAATATCTGGGGCAGTATCTGCCGGAGGGTGCGGTCTGCTTTATGAGTATCTGTGATGAATGGACTGCGAACAATGAGAAGCGTTTTGAGAAGCTTGGAATTCCGGTGGAAGTTCTCTGGAGAAGGACTAAAGAGGAAAAAGGGGTATCAGGTTCCCAGATCCGGCAGAGGATCCTGGCAGATGAAAAGTGGGATGATCTGGTGCCAAAGACCGTTTTTGATTATGTTCTTTCGCACGGAATTGATGACAGGATCAAGTTTTCAAAATAAAGGAGAAGCTGAAAATGCAGGATTGGGAAAGATTTGGAGAAGAGATCAGACGAACCGTGCAGGATGCTGTAGACTCGCAGGATTACCGGAAGCTGAACCAGACGATCACAGATACGATCAACCGGGCAGTGAATGGTGCGGTAAATGGCGCGGAACAGGGCATGCGTTCTTTTGGAAATGCGTTTGATCAGGCAACGAGAAATATGGGAAGAGGTCCGGGAGGACCGCGTGGAAGATATGGACAGATGGGCGGGACTGACAGATGGGGAAGAACGCCTGGAGGAGGTGTACCTCCGTTTGGAACTTACAGGTGGAGCGGAACGGATGGAAATGGAAGAGCATGGAATCCGGATATGCAGGACTATAAGGCGGAATCACAGGGCAGCAGCCGGTATGGATACAGCAATGCACAGCAGTCACCTGTCTTGTATGGATCGACGACGGGAACAAAGGCAGGCGGAATTGTCATGATCGCAGTAGGCGGAAGCATAGCACTTATATTTCTGATTCTGTTCCTTGCATCTTGTATTGCTTCTTTGCCGGAAAGTCCGGGGGCTTTATGGATCATGCGTGCGGTATTTGGACTGTTTACGGCAGCAAGTGGCATGATCACAGGATGGGGCATTAAGCTTCTGAAACAGGTTGGAAGATTCAAGAACTACAGCCGCAGGATTGCAGGCAGAGAGTATTGCAATATTTCGGAGATCGGAAGCAATTCCGGAAAATCCATAAAATTTGTGACAAAGGATCTGGAAAGAATGATTTCTAAAGGCTGGTTCCGTCAGGGGCACATGGATGGTGAGAAGAAATGCCTGATCCTGTCAAACCGTGCTTACGAAGAATATTTACAGATCGAAACCCGCAGACAGCAGTCGAAAGCGGAAGAGCCGGTAAAGAAAGAAGAGAAGACACAGGAAAATACAAAAGAAAAAGAAGCAAAGAATGAAAAGCTGGCACCGGAGGTGCAGAAGATCATTGACCAGGGGGATGCTTTTATCAGAAAGATCCACGAGTGTAATGAAGCCATTCCGGGAGAAGAGATTTCCGCAAAGATCAGCCGGATGGAGATGCTGGTAGACCGGATCTTCGACCGGGTGGAAGAAAATCCACAGTCAGTTTCGGATATCCGTAAGCTGATGGAATATTATCTTCCGACGACGATCAAGCTTCTGGAAGCATATGAACAGCTTGACAGACAGCCGGTTGATGGAGAAAATATCCAGACTGCAAAACGTGAGATTGAGGCAACGCTCGATACTTTAAATACGGCGTTTGAGAAGCTTTTGGATGACCTGTTTCAGGATACCATGTGGGATGTCTCATCGGATATTTCCGTATTGAATACCATGCTTGCACAGGAAGGTCTGAAAGAGGACGGAATGAAAAAATAAAGTCGCAGGAGGAAGAAGAGTATGAACGATTTTGAAGAATTTAATGTAACACCGGAGCTGACGCTGGATCCGTTCCAGGAAGAAAAAAAAGAGACTCCGCAGATTTATCAGGAGGCAGAACCGGAAACACCGGAGATCGTCCTGACACCGGAAGAAAAGAATATGGTCAGTGCATTTGCAGAAAAAATTGATCTCGCCAATTCTAACATGATTCTTCAGTACGGAGCCGGAACCCAGAAGAAGATCGCAGATTTTTCAGAAAAAGCACTGGAAAATGTAAAAACAAAAGATCTTGGAGAGGTTGGCACACTGTTAAGTGATGTGGTGACAGAACTGAAAGGATTTGATGAGGAAGAGGAAAAAGGATTCCTCGGAATCTTCAAAAAAGGCGGAAACAAGATCCAGGCAATGAAAGCCAAATATGCAAAAGCAGAAACCAATGTAAACAATATTGTCAAAGCACTGGAATCTCACGAAGTGCAGCTTATGAAAGACATTGCGCTTCTGGACAAGATGTATGAAGTGAACCTGACATATTATAAAGAATTGGCCATGTATGTGCTTGCCGGAAAGCAGAAGCTTGCCGAGACAAGAAACGGCGAGCTACAGGAACTGAAGAATAAAGCGATGGCAAGTGGACTTGCTGAGGATGCACAGGCAGCAAAAGATCTGGATTCCAGATGTGAACGTTTTGAGAAAAAACTGCATGATCTGGAACTGACCAAGACAATCGCCATGCAGACCGCACCACAGATCCGTCTGGTACAGGGAAACGACACAATGATGGCAGAAAAAATCCAGTCTACACTCGTCAATACGATCCCACTCTGGAAAAGCCAGATGGTACTCGCCCTTGGTGTAGAACATTCCGCACAGGCAGCCGCAGCCCAGAGAGAGGTCAACGATATGACCAATGAACTCCTGCGCAAGAACGCAGAAAAGCTGAAGATTGCTACTGTAGAGACTGCCAAAGAATCCGAGCGTGGAATCGTAGATATTGAAACCTTAAAAGCAACCAATGAATCGCTGATCGCAACCTTCGATGAAGTCATGCAGATCCAACAGGAAGGCCGCCAGAAACGTCAGCAGGCAGAGGTGGAAATGCAACGCATCGAAGCTGAACTGAAAGCGAAGCTGTTACAGGTTCAGGGGTAAGCGTTTGGTGGATGACATACAGGCCGGAACAAGTAGATTCTGTTTTTTTATGAGGAGAAAGCGGCGAAGAGTCCGTAGGTAAAAAGGTAGCCGGTAATTTTGGATACCGGACTGATTCGCTGAATAATCTTGATGATTATTCGGCTCAGCAGTCCTCTGGATTTCGTGTATGAAACACGAAACCAGATCCAAATTACCGGCTGCCTTTTTACAACGGACCCTAATCGCCGCTTTCTAACATAAAAAAACAGAATCTACTTGTCCCTGCCTTGCTGTATTCCACGGGGGGGGACGCCTGGAGGCTGCCCCCGGTATGGGGTGGGGCGAGTAGAGGAGATGGCAGGTGGTAGGAATAAAGTGCTTAGTGTGAATGCTTATGAAACTAAAAGTTTGCCAGCGCACAGACATAAAGGACTCCGTTTTCTGTAATTAGAAACGGTGCTAGAGTCCGTTAGAAAAAATGCACCAGTAACTCGGATCTGGTTTCGTGCTACAAGCACGAAATCCAGAGGGCTGCTGAGTGGAATAATCATCAGGATTATTCCGCGAATCAGCCCGGTATCCAAATTACTGGTGCATTTTTTCTCTACGGACTCTTCACCATTTCTACCCACAGAAAACGGAGTCCTTTATGTCGTCCCTTTTGTACATTTATTCAATAACAGTTCCGGTTTTACCCTTCAGAGCATCTTTCAGAGTATCAAAAGAAGTAATCAGAGCACTTCTTCCCTCTTTCTTTTCTATGAATCCTACGGATGCCTGGAATTTTGGAAGCATGTTGTAGATTCCGAAGTGTCCTTCATCCATATACTGCTTAGCCTGTTCTACGGAGATATTATCGAGTTCTTCTTCATCTTCTTTTCCGTGGTTTAAGCATACCTTTTCCACACTGGTCAGGATGATGAGTTCATCAGCATCAATCTGTTCAGCAAGCTTGCCGGCAGTAAGATCTTTTTCGATGACTCCGCTGGCACCTTTGAGGTGATTGTTCTGCTGGAGTACCGGGATTCCGCCACCACCGCAGGCGATTACGATATGTCCTGCATCGGTAAGGGTGCGGATGGCATCAACTTCTACGATATCAACCGGGTTTGGAGAAGCAACGACACGGCGGAAGCCCTGACCAGGAACTTCTACTACATAATTGCCCTTTTTACGTTCAGCGGCAGCGTCTTCTGCGTTCATGATACGTCCGACAATCTTGGTTGGTGTATAGAATGCTTCGTCATATGGATCAACAGTTACCTGTGTGATAACGGTGCATACGCTGCGATAGATGCCGCGTCCGATCAGTTCTTCGCGAATCGCATTCTGCAGGTCGTATCCGATGTAACCCTGCGACATAGCAGAGCAGACTGACATCGGAGAAGCGGTATAATCCGGATGATTGGTGCTGAATTCGTTCATAGCAGTATGGATCATACCAACCTGAGGTCCATTACTGTGTGTGATTACTACCTGGTATCCTTCTTCAACAAGATCTGCAATGGAAACTGCAGTTTTTTTAACGGCAACCTTCTGCTCTGGAAGTGTGGTTCCGAGTGCGCGGTGTCCTAATGCAACAACAACTTTTTTCTTCATATTACATCCCTCTGTTTCTCAGAATTTGAATTGTCTGCGTATGAAAAACATATAACGCAGACAACAGCGATAAAAAATATATAAAAATTATAGTATTTTTTTATGGAAATTGCAATCATTAGTTGGCAAAAATGCACAGTATAAAAAGGAATTACTGGTGGGCAGAAGCTAAATGGCACAAGGACGGGGATTTTTAGAAAATATGCTGACAACAAGGGGAGATGTTCATATAATATAATAAGAAGTCCGATGGATGGTGCAGTATGAAAGAGGAACGGATTCGATTTTGCGGATTAAAAGAGCGTGAGGTCATCAACATATGTGACTGCAAGCGGCTCGGGTTTGTTGCAGATCTGCAGATCAATATCTGTTCAGGGTGTGTGGAAGCATTGATCGTACCGGGACCGGGAAGAATCTGTGGATTTCTTGGGTATGATGCGGAGTATATTATTCCGTTTGAGTGTATTCGCAGGATTGGAGAGGATATTATTCTTGTGGAAATTAAAGAGGACAAATGTCTGAAGCCGTGTAAATAAGAATAGTAAAAGAGGAAGAAGAGTGCAGACTGCTCAGTGAAATAAATGAGAACAAGTAAAAAGACAAAGGAGAGAAGAAAAATGACAGCATTTTTTAAAGAAATCGAGCCATTCCGGGGAAACGGAAACGAAAATGAAAAGGGACAGACGCTGGAAGAATTTCTGGAAGAGTATGATCCTTATAAATATAAGAATCCTTGTGTGACAACCGATGCAGTTATATTCTCCTGCAAAAGAAAGGTAGTGGACGGAGAATGGAAAGTTCTGATGGTGAAAAGGCGGAATCATCCGAGCATTGGCTGGTGGGCGCTGCCGGGTGGGTTTATTGAACTTCATGAGAATCTGGAAGATACGGCAAGAAGAGAACTGATCGAAGAGACCGGCGTGGCGGATCTTCCGATGGAGCAGTTTGCAGTCTATGGGAATGTGACCCGTGATCCGAGGGCACGGATTATTACATCGGCATATCTTTCGGTTGTGGATGAAGGGCAGGTAAAGGTGCAGGCTGGTGACGATGCGGCGGATGCAAAGTGGATGCAGCTTCATTGTCAGACAGAATCGGTGAAGGAGGATGGAGATTGGAAGAGAACCATTTATCGACTGGCATTGGAAAATAAAGAAGCAGAGCTTACAATTTCGGCAATCGTTGAAAAAAAGGAAAGAAGTGGACTGGTAAGAGAGACTTATTATAAGGTAAAAGAATCGGACCGGATCGCCTGTGACCATGCGGCACTGATCGTACAGGCATGGAAGCTGGTGGAAAGCCGGCTTATATAGCTTTTTGATAAAGTGTGAATTTGTTGACAACCCTGTATACAGGATTTATACTATAGACATTAAAAATGTGCGTGATTCGGCAGTAGAATCAATCAAGAACCAGGCAGGAGGAAAAAAGATGAAGTGCCCATATTGTGGTAACATTGATACAAGAGTCATCGACTCAAGACCGGCAGATGACGGAACGACGATCAGAAGGAGAAGATCCTGTGATGCGTGCAACAAGCGTTTTACAACCTATGAGAAGGTGGAGACCATACCGCTGATCGTGATCAAGAAGGACAACAACCGCGAGCAGTATGACCGTACTAAGCTGGAAGGCGGAGTACTCCGGGCGTGCTATAAACGTCCGGTAGCGGCAGCAGATATTCAGGCAACGATCGACTCGATCGAGACAGCGATTTTCAGCCGGGAAGAGAAAGAAATTCCGAGCAGCCAGATCGGTGAGATTGTTATGGAAAGTCTGAAAAAGCTGGATCCGGTTGCTTATGTACGTTTTGCATCGGTATACAGGGAATTTAAAGACGTGAATACCTTCATGGATGAACTGAAGAAAATATTAGAATAAAAGGGGAAAGACAAATGGAACGGAAAAAGACAGTATTGCTCTGCGTGACCGGCGGTATCGCGGCGTACAAGATTGCAACACTGGCAAGTATGCTGGTAAAGACAGGATACGATGTGAAAGTTGTGATGACACAGAATGCAACGAATTTTATCAATCCGCTGGTATTTGAGACGCTGACACAGCATAAGTGCCTGATCGATACATTTGACCGCAATTTTGAGTACAGTGTGGAGCATGTGACACTGGCAAAATGGGCAGATATTGTGATGATCGCACCTGCCACGGCAAATGTGATCGGCAAGCTGGCACACGGGATTGCAGATGATATGCTGACTACGACTGTGATGGCATGTGCCGAATGTAAGAAGATCCTTGCACCGGCGATGAATACAAGAATGTATGAGAATCCGGTCGTACAGGATAATTTAAAACTTCTGGAGCATTATGGATATGAAGTGATTCAGCCGGCAAGTGGACATCTGGCATGCGGAGATAACGGAGCCGGGAAGATGCCGGAAGCGGAGACTTTGTATGAATATATTTATCGGGATACTGCTTATGAGAAAGATCTGACCGGAAAGAAAATTCTTGTCACAGCAGGACCTACAAGAGAAGCAATCGACCCGGTGCGCTACATTACGAATCACTCATCCGGTAAGATGGGATATGCTCTTGCACGCGTTGCTGTGGCAAGAGGAGCGGATGTTACGCTTGTCACCGGACCGACAGAGATCAAAAAGCCGATGTTTGTGAAGATTGTTCCGGTCACGACTGCAAAGGAAATGTTCGAGGCGGTAAAGGAAGAGGCAGCAGATGCAGACATTGTGTGTAAAGCAGCAGCGGTTGCAGATTACCGGCCAAAGCATATTGCGGATGAAAAGGTGAAAAAATCGGACAGTGAGATGAGTCTGGAACTGGAAAAGACAGACGATATTCTGAAATATCTCGGAGAGCACAGAAAAGACGGACAGTTCCTGTGTGGATTTTCGATGGAAACCGAGAATATGGTTGAAAATTCCAGAAAGAAGCTTGAAAAGAAGAAGCTGGATATGATCGCGGCAAATAATCTTAAAGTTGCCGGAGCAGGATTTCAGGGCGATACAAATCAGATGACGCTGATCACGAAGGAAGATGAGACTGCACTTCCAATGATCAGCAAGGAAGAGACAGCAGCTTGTATTCTGGACAAGATTCTGGAGTGTATGAATAAATAAAAAAGCCAAAATGTATTGTATCTCGTAAAGAGAATAGTAACAGGAGGAAAAGAAAAATGAATCAAGGCAATGAACGTACTACATCCATGTCCAAAACAAAAGGACTCGTACAGATGGCAATCTTCGCAGCACTTATTGTAGTGCTGGCATTCACCCCGTTTATCGGATATATCCCATTGGGATTTACAAGGGCGACGATCATCCATATCCCGGTGATCATGGGATCGCTGATGCTTGGACCGAAGAAGGGCGCAGCGCTTGGAGGCGTGTTTGGTTTTACAAGTTTTATCAATAATACGATAAATCCGACATTGACATCATTCGTATTTACCCCATTTTACAGTTTGGGTGAATACAGTGGAGGGATCGGAAGTCTGATCATCTGTTTTGTGCCACGTATTTTGATCGGTGTAGTACCGTTTTATGTTTACCGTCTGGTTAAGAAGCTTTCAAAAAACAATGGAGTATCCTCTGTTGGACTGATTGCGGCAGGACTTTCCGGAGCACTGACCAATACGCTTCTTGTCATGAATCTTATTTTTGTATTTTTCAGAAATGATTATGCGGCAGCCAATGGTATTACCGTAAAGGCGGTATATGGATTTATTCTGAGCATTATCGGAATCAATGGGATTCCGGAGGCGATCGTAGCGGCGGTGATCACGCTGGTACTTGGGAAAACACTGATGAAAAAAGGGGTACAGGAAAGATTAGGAGTGTAAAAATGATACTTGCGATTGATATAGGAAATACAAATATTGTACTTGGATGTGTGGATGACAACAAAACCTATTTTATCGAAAGACTTTCCACGATCAAGACAAAGATGGAACTGGAATATGCGATTGATATTAAGATGGTTCTGGATATTCACGGAATCAAACCGGAGAAGCTGGAAGGAGCGATCATCAGCTCGGTAGTTCCGCAGATTACATATGTTGTAAAAGAGGCGGCAGAAAAGATTCTGAAAAAAGAGACACTGGTCATCGGACCTGGCGTGAAGAACGGACTCAATATCCTGATGGATAATCCGGCACAGCTCGGAAGTGATCTGGTGGCAAATGCAGTTGCCGGAATTGCAGAATACAAAGCACCGATGATGATTTTCGATCTGGGAACGGCGACAACAGTCAGTGTGATCGATGAAAAGAAAAATTATATCGGAGGCATGATCTATCCGGGAGTGAATATTTCACTGAACGCCCTGACGGAAAATGCATCCCAGCTTCAGGGAATCGGTCTGGAAGCACCGAAGCGGATTGTCGGAAAGAATACGATCGAATGTATGAAGAGTGGTGTTCTCTATTCCAGTGCAGCGGCAATCGATGGAATTATTGACCGGATTGAGGAAGCGATTGGACAGCCGATGACTGCAATCGCAACAGGTGGACTTTCCAAGAAGATTGTTCCGTACTGCAAGAGAGAGGTCATACTGGATGACGATCTGCTCCTGAAAGGACTTCTGATCATTTACCGGAAAAACAGATAACAGAAAGGTGACAGGGACGAGGACTTATAAAGTTTTCGCCCCTTTTATAAAAGGATGAATACTTACCGGATAACAGTTGCCTATGATGGAACGGCGTATCGTGGATGGCAGAGACAGGAGAATACGGAACTTACTGTACAGGGAATTCTGGAACGGCGGATTTCAGAAATTGTAGGGAAAAAGATGGTGGTCAGTGGTTCAGGAAGAACGGATAGTGGTGTACATGCGTTAGGGCAGGAGTGCAGTCTGTATCTGGAACAAGAAATTGATATGGACAGTTTTAAGAAGCAGTTAAATGCACTTCTCCCGGAAGATATCAGAGTGGTGGATATCAGCAGAGAAAAACGGGATTTTCATGCAAGAAAGAGTGCGGTCGGGAAATGCTATGAGTATCAGATCGATCTGCGTGACAAGATGGAAGTATTTCATCGGAAATACCGGTTTCATTTTCCACATCCGGTCGATATCGCTGCGATGGAAAAAGCAGCAGAGTATCTGATGGGAACCCACGATTTTTCCGCCTTTACGGATTTGAAAGAGGACAAAGATACGGTACGGACGATTTATGCGGTCGGGATCGTGTATGAAAAGGATACACTTACGTTATCGTGGATCGGAGATGGATTTTTATATCATATGGTCCGGATACTTACCGGAACGCTTCTGGATGTGGGAATCGGGAAAATAAAAGCGGAAGAGATACCGGAGATTCTGAAAGCGAAAGACCGGAAGAAATCTGGTTTTCCGGCACCGGCGAAGGGACTGTTTTTAGGCCGTGTTTTTTATACAGAAGCGGAGCTTAAAAAAGCGGTACAGAAGATCAGCGAAAAATAAAAACCAAAGAAATGGAGGAAAGAGAAGAGATGAAGTTTATTTCATGGAATGTAAATGGAATCCGTGCATGTGTGCAGAAAGGATTTATGGATTTTTTTAAAGAGGCAGATGCGGATATTTTCTGTCTGCAGGAGACAAAGATGCAGGAAGGGCAGCTTGTACTTGATCTGCCGGAATATCACCAGTACTGGAACTCGGCTGTGAAAAAAGGATACTCAGGGACTGCAATTTTTACAAAGAAAGAGCCGTTATCGGTTACTTACGGACTTGGGATAGAAGAACATGATCAGGAAGGGCGCGTGATCACACTGGAATTTGAGGATTTTTATTTTATTACCGTGTATACACCGAACTCCCAGAGCGAACTGGCAAGACTTGACTACCGTATGACCTGGGAAGATGCGTTTCTTGCTTATCTTAAGAAGCTGGAAGAGACAAAACCGGTGATCTTCTGTGGAGATTTGAATGTGGCACACAAAGAAATTGATCTGAAGAATCCAAAGACCAACCGGAAGAATGCCGGATTTACAGATGAAGAGCGAGCAAAATTCTCAGCACTTCTGGATGCGGGATTCATTGATACTTACCGCTATTTCTATCCGGATAAAGAAGGAATTTACTCCTGGTGGTCCTACCGGTTTAAGGCAAGAGAAAAGAATGCAGGTTGGCGTATCGATTACTTCTGTACATCAAAAGCACTGGAAAGCAGGTTGGAAGATGCGAAGATTCTGACAAATGTATTTGGGTCTGACCACTGTCCGGTGGAACTGGATTTTAAGTAGGGGTGAGATCGATAAGCTGCGACATCAAATTGTAAAAAAATAAACTGATCAGATTCACTTTTGTGCGATGGAATCTGATCAGTTTATTTTTTTGAAATTTTTCGTTCAGGGATAGTGGATGATTCTGTTTGAGGGAATATATAAAATTCTGCCTGCATATAAATATACATGGGTAATTTAGCTTTTGGGATGAGGAGGGACATGTATGGAACGGATTGGAAGTATCTGGACGATGATAGTTCGGTATTTGCTGCTGGTGATGTTTGGTGGAGTGATTGTCTGGGCGTGCAATAGTGCAGGAATATCGGTTTACGCAGATGATGGGGAGACACCGGATGGAGCAGAGCTGATCCGGTTTGATTTTCACAAGTCGGTAAATCAGGAGGTTGGGATCCCGGCAGGGATACCAGGATTTTTCACTTATTTTTATGAAGGAAAAGAATACCATTACGGATTCCGGTTTGACAGAAATGGGACAGGGCCAGAGACAGAAAAGTTTGGTACGGCATATGTCTGGGCACCTTATACGGTTATTTATTATGACGCTGCAGGTGGTGAGATCGAGAATTACGGTACGGCAACAGCAGGCGGAAGAAGGCTGTTTGCGACAAGGGGAAATGGTGAAGAGCTTGAAGCCGGGCTGAATAAAGGAAAGAACAAAAGAAAATTTGCGGCAGACTATACTGTGTATGGGCAGAGCCTTCGGTTAAGTGAAGGATGTATGCCAACGGCAGTGAAAGACGGATATCGATTTGAAGGATGGTATGCGTGGACTGATGCTGGAGTTGTGCAGGAAAAAGAACTGGCAGAGCTTGCAAAACAGGAGCAGTATGGGACCCTTGAAGATGAGCTGAATGAGAAATATACGGAGCAGACAAAGCTTCTGGAAAACCGGGAATCCGAAAGATACCCGGCATCCAGTATTACACTTTACGCAAAGTGGGACAAGATCTGGGAGTAGGAGTTAGATATATCCGCCGTCCATGCCCAGGATCTGTCCGGTAAGATAGGCAGGGGCATTTGCAAGCTGCCATGCGAGAAGCGCGACTTCTTCTGGTGTCCCGAAACGTCCGGCAGGGATTTCTTCTGCGAGGGCAGCTTTTTCTTCCGCATCCAGAAGATCGTTCATTACGGTATCGATGACACCACAGGCGATCGCATTGACCTGGATATTGCTTGGCGCAAGTTCCTTTGCAAGTGCGCGGGTAAGACCGTTCAGACCGGATTTGGTGGCAGAATAAGCGACTTCACAAGAAGCACCGACAGTTCCCCACATCGAAGAAATATTGATGATGCGTCCGGCTTTCTGATGGATCATATAAGGAAGTGCTGCGCGGCAGCAGTAAAATGCGGAAGAAAGATTAGTGGAAATCATTCGGTTCCATTCTTCAACGCTCATATCCGTCAGAAGTCCCATCCATGAGATTCCGGCATTGTTGATGAGTACGTCAAGACCGGAGCCGGACATTTCAATCTGGTCAAAGATACGTCTGACTTCGGATGGAACACCTACATCTCCAGGAAGGATTTCGCAGGAACCGGAGGTTTCCTTTGTGATAAAATCAGCAGTAGCCTGCAATTCACTGATGGATTTGCGGCAGTTTAAAAATACATGCCATCCCTCTTTTGCAAAGTGGATAGCGCAGGCTTTTCCGATTCCACGGGAAGCGCCGGTGACAAGAATCTGTTTTCTGTTCATTTATAAAAACTCCTTTTGCTATTTATAAGAATTACTTTACAGTTGTTTTTTTCTACATAATCAGACAATATTATACACTGATTTTCTTGTGATTTAAAGACGCTGGTGTTATGATAAATATTGAAAAAATGTCATACAGATGCAAGGAGGAAAAACATGGTACAGAAAGCCATTGATTTTGCCACCAAAGTACATGAAGGTCAGTATCGGAAGGGGACCGACAGACCGTATATTGTACATCCGATGGAAGTAGGAAAGATAGTATCCACGATGACACAGGATGAGGAGATCATCAGTGCAGCAATCCTGCATGATACGATCGAGGACTGTGAGGGTGTGGATGCAAATGTGTTAAAAGAGATGTTTTCAGCAAGAGTTGCGGGAATCGTATCACAGGAAAGCGAAGATAAATCCAAGACCTGGATGGAAAGAAAAAGTGCAACCATAGAAAGGCTTAAGACAGCACCAATTGAGGTTCAGATGATCGGACTTGCGGACAAGCTGTCGAATATGCGGGATATTGATCGGGATTATCCTGTATGTGGAGAGGAATTGTGGAACAGATTCCGAATGAAAGACAAAGCAACGATCGGATGGTATTATAAAGGCGTCAGAGAAGCATTACGGGAAGCATTTGCAGAGACAGAAGCATTTGCAGAATACTGTAGTCTGATTGACAAAAATTTTGGATAATAATGAGGTAGAAGAGAGGACAATCAAAGATGAAGAAGATTTTGATGTTAGGTACAGGTGGGACGATCGCATCCCGTCAGACAAAGGATGGACTGGCACCGGGACTGACACCGGAGGATATTTTATCTTATATTCCGGCTGTAAAAAATGTATGTGAGGTTCAGACAAAGCAGGTGTGTAATCTTGACAGCACGAATGTAACACCGGAACACTGGAAAATGATGGTAAAAGCAGTGGAAGACAATTATGCATATTATGATGGGTTTGTAATCTGCCACGGCACGGATACGCTTGCATATACAGCGGCGGCACTTTCTTATATGATACAGAATTCAGCCAAGCCGATTGTTGTTACAGGAGCGCAGAAGCCGATCAATATGGATGTGACAGATGCGAAGACAAATCTGCTGGACAGCTTTATTTATGCGGCGGATGATGATTCCCAGGGGGTCAACCTTGTATTTGACGGAAAGGTAATTGTCGGAACACGTGCAAAAAAAGAGCATGCAAAGAGTTACAATGCATTTTCGAGTATCAATTTTCCGTATCTTGCAGTTATTCAGGATGGTATCCTGGTCCGGTATATTCCGGAGATCCCGTGCCGCCATGCAGTTAAGTTTTATTATGATATGAAAGACAGTGTATATGTATTAAAGCTGATCCCGGGAATGAAGCCGGATATTCTGTCCTATCTGTTTGAACACTATGACTGTCTGGTAATTGAAAGCTTTGGCGTAGGTGGTATTCCGCAGACGCTTGTTCAGGAATTCTATCAGGAGATGGAAAAATGGTCAGGCAAGGGCAAATTTGTCGTGATGACAACACAGGTTGCCAACGAGGGAAGTAATATGACGGTCTATGAAGTCGGGAAAAAAGTTAAGCAGGATTTCAATATGATCGAAGCCTATGATATGACGCTGGAAGCAGTGATCACAAAGCTGATGTGGCTGATGGGAAGAGAAGAACAGGATATGCAGAAAGCATTTTACACGCAGATCAATCACGATATCCTTTTTACAAAGAGAGGATAAAGCAGGTGCAAATAAAAGAGGAAGGATTCCGGATGAATGGAACACCTTCCTCTTTTTGAATATTTAATTTTATCCGGTTAGATTTTTTCAAAGTCGCCGATCATGTCTTTGATCTCTTCCATGTGGCAGTCCGTCTCGCTTACGGTTTGTGCACATTTCAAAAGTTCGGCTTCGATGGCCTCGATATCTTTGTCAGCACCGATTGTTTTTTTGTAACGAAGCTGATGATCTACACTTGCCCAAAAATCCATTCCGATCGTGCGGATCTGGATTTCGGCGCGCATTGGAACTTTTCCCTCTGTAAAGAAAACCGGGATCTCAACGATCATATGATAGCTTCGATAACCGTTTGACTTTGGTGCTTTTATGTAGTCTTTGATCTTAAGAACGGTAATGTCATCCTGTGAAGTGATCAGGTTGGCAATTGTATAAATGTCACTGATAAACGGGCAGATCACCCGGATTCCGGCGACATCGTCCAAATTCTTGACAATACTCTCCTCTGTAAATGGCAGATCACGTCTGCGCAGCTTTTCATAGATGCTGGCAGGACTTTTTACACGTGATTTGATAGATGAGATTGGATTGCGTCTGTTTACTGCTGAAAACTCATCATCAAGGACTTCCAGCTTTGTTTGGATCTCACGGATCGCACAGCGATACTTCATCATCAGAACATCAAAGTTCTTATTATTATTGATAAAATCAGCCGGACTAATCGCATTTAGCCACTGTGATTCCAGCGCAGTGGGATGCTCAGAAGCCGGAATCAGGTTAAGTTGTGTCTCCATATGATTACTCCTCTTTATTCTGGTTGCTTATATTATTATAGCATATCTATGGTAAGGTGCATAGCATACAGAGTACGGAAATTGTTTTAAAAATAACAATCTTTTAAATGCTATGGAATCCTTTTCCGATGATCTCGCTGGTGTTGGAAATCAGAATAAAGGAAGAAGGATCATTTGTCTTGATAAAATTACGGAGTTTGATTGCCTGCTGACGGTTCAGCGCTGTAAAAATAATGTATTTATGTTCACCGGTAAAGGCTCCGTGTGCTTCACAGATTGTGGCGCCTCGGCCAAGTGAGTGGACGATGTAATCACAGATCGGTTCCGGATTACTGCAGACAACGTTGAAATATTTGGAAAGGTTCAGACTTTCAATAAAGCTGTCTACAAGGAAGGAACGGATGATCAGTCCGAAACAGGAATAAAGTCCTGTTTTTATGTCGAAGATAAAGAAACCTGCAACGGTGATCGCAACGTCTGAGCAAACCAGTGCACGTCCGATGTCAACACTTGTAAATTTTTTCAGGATCATGGCAATAATATCTGTACCGCCACTGGAAGATCCGATATTGAAGAGGATTGCAGAACCGAGTGCCGGGAGTGCAATCGCAAACATTACCTCAAGCATAGGCTGATTGGTAAATGGCTGGTTCATTGGAAAGATTCGTTCAAATAAAGAAAGCGCAAAAGAAAGCAGGACACTGCAGTAGGCTGTCTTTGCAACAAATTTTTTGCCGAGGATTATTGCGCCAAGAATCAGAAGTGACATGTTGGCAACGAATGAAAAGTCGGCAGCAGAAATAAGTCCGGTTTTGGCAATCAGTACGGCAAGACCGGTGATTCCGCCAAATGTGAAGTTGTTTGGAAACTTAAAAAAATAAGTCCCTACTGCGATCAGCAGAGTTGCTCCGCTCATTGCAGTAAAATTTTTGATTTTTTCTCTCATTTTATATTCCCCGATCGATTCATAAAGTTTTAGAAAACGGATGAAATACTGAAAAAATATCATCCGATTTCCGTTGGTATTGTAACGCCGAAAATGTATGAAGTCAACCGTTTTAGAGCATTTTCGCAATGTATACGATGATACGAAAATACGGGGATTTTCGTGCATGATACAGCGCCTGAAAGGACATACTAAAAGGCAAAAAGGAGGATGGATTATGGACCAATATATACCGGTTACAGATATTATTGCGCGGGAAATTCTGGACTCGCGCGGAAACCCGACTGTAGAAGTAGAGGTGCTTGCAGGGAGTCATTTTGCAGGAAGGGCGATGGTTCCTTCCGGGGCATCGACAGGAAAATATGAAGCGATCGAGTTAAGAGACGGGCAGCACCGTTATCAGGGACTTGGAGTCAGACATGCGGTAGAGCATGTAAATGACCGGATCATCCGGGAAATCCTGGGTATGAATGTACTAGAGCAGGCAAAGATCGATCAGATGCTTCTGGAACTTGACGGTACGGATAATAAGATCAATCTTGGCGCCAACGCAATACTGGGTGTGTCACTTGCTGTTGCGAGGGCAGCGGCAAATGCACTTGAAATTCCGCTGTATCAGTATCTTGGCGGGATAAATGCAAAACAGATGCCAGTGCCGATGATGAATATTTTAAATGGAGGAAGACATGCAGATAATTCCATTGACATTCAGGAGTTTATGATCATGCCTGTCGGGGCAGTGTGTTTTGAAGAGGGACTTCAGATGTGTGCTGAGATTTATAAAATGCTTCGCTCGATCCTGGATCAGTACGATTACCCGACAGCTGTCGGAGATGAGGGAGGATTCGCACCAAATCTTCCGGATACAAAAGAAGCACTCCGGATGATCATGCGTGCAATTGAAAAGGCCGGGTATAAGCCGAAAGAGCAGATCGTGATCGCATTGGATGCAGCGGCAAGTGAACTATATGATAAAGAGAGAAAAGAGTATATATTCGAAGGAGAAGCCCGGATGCATGGACACCGGGTGGCCAGATCTACAGAAGAGATGATTGATTATTATGAAGAGCTGGCGGGAGAATTTCCGATTCTTTCCATTGAGGATCCGTTGGATGAGGAAGACTGGGGAGGCTGGGAGCTTCTGACAACAAGGCTGGGACTGGATATGCAGCTTGTAGGAGATGATCTATTTGTCACCAATGTAAAACGGCTAAATGCCGGAATTTTAAAAGAGATCGCAAATGCAATTCTGATCAAAGTCAATCAGATCGGGACACTGACAGAAGCGGTAGATGCGATTCAGATGGCGCAAAGAGCCGGTTATCAGGCAATCGTATCACACCGTTCCGGAGAGACGGAAGATCCGTTTATTGCAGATCTGGCGGTGGGATTCAATACGGGACAGATCAAAACCGGTGCACCGTGCAGATCTGAGAGGGTGGCAAAATATAATCAGCTTCTTCGGATTGAGGAGAGGCTGGGGAATATTGCCAGATATGAGAACCCATTTGTACGATTTTCATAAGATTTCCGGAATACGCCGCCTCCGGGCAGGAGGTATTGAAAATAAAAGCAGTGTATGATATTATGCAGAGTATAAGAATGGGAAAAGAGATCACTTTCTAAGCGAACAGGGAGTGACCTCTTTTCGTGAGGATAATAAAAGGAGAACCGGAAAATGATAAGAAAGATAAAAGCGGAAGACAAAGAAATCTACATAAAAATGGCACATGATTTTTACCGGATGCCGGCAGTGGATCATCCGGTTCCGGATTCATATCTGGAAAAAACATTTGAAGAGTGTATGAAGAGCGATACCTATGCGGAGCTTTTTATCCTGGAATGGGAAGGTGAGATCGCAGGATATGGACTGATCGCCAAGACCTTTTCACAGGAGGCGGGCGGAATGGTATACTGGCTGGAGGAATTATATATAATGGAAGAGTATCGCTCCAAAGGACTTGGAAGTGAGTATTTCGGATATATGGAAGACCACAAAGAAGAAGGGGTTACAAGATTCCGTCTGGAGGTCGAGAAGGAAAATGAAAGAGCCTGGAAGCTGTACAAAAGGCAGGGATATGACTGGCTGGAGTACGATCAGATGATAAAAGAGTTTCGTTAGAAAAATGTCAGATAAAAGAAGAAAAAGTATACAAAATGACTTTCTTTAAAAAAATGTAAAAAAGTGCTTGCATTTCCGTAAAGATTTGCTATAATAAGTTTGTTCGCTGTTGAGAACCAGAGCGGACATACAGATGATGCGGATTGGTGTAATGGCA
>NZ_JAQESL010000014.1:0-24103 GCF_027697525.1 Coprococcus sp. AM97-35
CTACCTAAAAGGGAGCATATCACAGACGTAAAAACTGAAAACCGGTAAGGTTTTTTACGCATATCGCTATGCAATATGCAATTATCTTTTATTTCATTGCATCTTTAATTGCGCCAAGCAGTTCTTCATAGGTTTCATATGCCGGGATCTGCGGATAATCCGCTTTGATCTTGTCGGTTGAACGGAATAAGAATCCTGCCTTACTTGCCTGGATCATACCCAGATCGTTGTAAGAATCCCCACTTGCAATTGTTTCAAATCCGATGGACTGCAGTGCTTTCACAGTTGTTAGTTTGGAATTTTCCACACGCATCTTGAAGTCTGTGATCTCACCATTTTCCGCAATTTCCAGACTGTTGCAGAAAAGTGTCGGATGATCAAGCTTTTCCATGAGCGGCATTGCAAATTCGGTGAAGGTATCACTGAGAAGGATTACCTGGGTGAAGGAACGTAGCTCATCCAGGAAGTCTTTTGCGCCCGGAAGCGGATCAATCTTGGAAATTGTTTCCTGAATTTCTTTGATTCCGAGACCATGCGCTTTTAAAGTATCCAGTCTCCAACGCATCAGTTTGTTATAATCAGGTTCATCTCTTGTGGTTCTTTTCAGTTCCGGAATTCCACTTGCTTCTGCAAATGCAACCCAGATTTCCGGTACAAGTACTCCTTCGACATCCAGACATGTAATATACATATGTTAACCCTCCTGTACTTTCTGTTTTTTGCTTTCTATCATACCATATATCTGTTTATTTTGCATGTTTTTTTGAAATTGAATAAAAACTGCTGGAGAGAAACCTGTATAAACTACATGATGGCATGGAAAACCATGTAAAGAAGTCATTAGGGAAAATTGCGGGTTCCATTTTGGAATGTGTGCAAACCGGAAAGATATTGACGATAAATTTTTTCAGGGACTATAATATAAGTATCTGTGGCAAAAGAGGGATGTTTCGGAATGGATCATTGAAAAAAGAAAATCTGCCGAAACATATTTTGCTTAAATTACATAAAGGAGAAAAAGGATGAATAACTTTATTTTTGAAAATAAAACGAAAGTATATTTCGGGAAAGGATGTGTCGGCGAGTATCTGCCGAAAATCGCTGCGGTGCATGGGGATAAGGTTCTGCTTGCCTATGGCGGCGGCTCGATCAAGAAAAATGGAGTTTATGAGGAAGTCATAGCGGCACTTGAAAAAGCCGGGAAAACGATCATTGAATTTCCGGGGATCATGGAAAATCCGACTTATAAGAAGGTGCTGGAAGGCACAAAGCTGGTAAAGGAAAAACAGGTGGACTGGATCCTTGCAGTCGGCGGTGGTTCGGTTATGGACTGCAGCAAGGCAATTTCCATGGCAGCGGTCAGCGAGAAAGATGTGTGGGATGAGTACTGGGCGAAGAAGGGTGTTGTGGATTTTGAACCGATGCCACTTGGCGTGATCGTAACAGCGTCCGGAACAGGCAGCGAGTGCAACGGGGGAGCAGTTATTACCAATGAAGAGGTCATGATCAAGACAGACCGGGATTATCCGAAATGCAATCCGGAATTTGCATTAATGGATCCGACTTACACTTATACTGTTCCGACAAAACAGATGGTGGCAGGAAGCTTTGATATCCTGTCTCACGTTATGGAGACTTATTTCAGTGAGCCGGACGAGGATAACGTATCAGATGATATTTCGGAAGCTCTGATGCGCGGCGTGATAACAAGTCTTCGTGCGGCATTGGTAAATCCGGAGGATTATACAGCAAGAAGCAATCTGATGTGGCTGTCTACAATGGCGGAGAACCGGATCATCAAGCTTGGCAAGAGATGTGATTTTGAATGCCATCAGATGGAGCATCAGATCAGTGCTTATACCAACTGCAGTCATGGATGTGGGCTTGCTGTGCTGCATCCGGTTTATTATCGGCATATCTGTCAGGCAGGCGCAAAGAAATTTACCCGGTTTGCGGAAAATGTATGGAAAATTCCGAGAAATGGACGTACCGATGAAGAGATGGCTGAAGCTGGCGTAGAGGCATTGGCTGATTTTATCAGAGAGATCGGACTTCCGACAACACTTCGGGAAGTAGGCGTGGAGAAAAAAGAGGATCTGAAAGAAATTGCGGATTCTTGTTATCTGGTGGATGGAAGTTATAAGAAGATGACACATGAGGAGATTCTGGAAATATTTCTGGAGTGCTTCTAAGGACAATAGCTAAAAGGTGATATTAATTCACTGGGGCTTCAGAAGCCGTGCTATGTGGATGAACAGACGCACTACCGCTATTATGACATCAAGTAGAATGCCTGTTTGGACATGATTCAGTATATGAAAGAGCTTGGAATGGAACTGAAAGAGATTAAAGAGATCCCTGTGCCGGAAAGGGTACAGGGATCTCTTGTTTCAGGTGGTAAAATTTCTATACTGGATGGATATCTTGGTTAAGGTGATCTGAAGTATTTTGAGGATTTGTTTCCTCCGAGTGTTCATTCACCGGAAGATATTCATACTTCGGAATGAAATCCCGTTTATCGTACAGTTTATAATACTGAATGAAAATACGGTCCATAACTTTTGGAATCTGACTTTCATCTGATTCAAATAAAATGATCAGATACTGCATGGCACTATACCGTGTACACACGTCAATCCTACGGATCTTGTGACGGATCGCTTCCTCCATGTATTCCAGTGCCTGTTCAATATTTTCAATATACATCATAGAATCCGGAGCGGTTTCCATTGTGACCATGACCAGGAAACAATGGTATTTATGTCGTTCTCCAAGTTGGTTGATGTACTCATAAATCTTAGAAAATTCACGGTAATTAAGATTAAGTGCTCCGGAATAGTTTCCGCTGTTGCGAAGTGCTTTTGCCACAAGGGAAAGATCTTTTGCTACGCTGGAAACCGGGAATACGGTATTGTCCATCTGTTGATAGAAAAAGAAATTGTGTTTTCCGTTTTGCTTGACATAATAGAGTGCTTTATCTGCTTTGGAAGAACACTCGTCAAAGGAATCTCCCTTGGTACACATGCAAAGTCCGGCAGAAAT
This sequence comes from Coprococcus sp. AM97-35, assembly GCF_027697525.1. Classification (NCBI taxonomy): domain Bacteria; kingdom Bacillati; phylum Bacillota; class Clostridia; order Lachnospirales; family Lachnospiraceae; genus Coprococcus; species Coprococcus sp. AM97-35. Next base: position 3,043 of record NZ_JAQESL010000014.1, read on the forward strand.
GGATGCAACACGGATCTCAAAATCTTTTTTCTTCTCAGAATCAAAGCGGGAAAACAGAGTTTCCATAAGCTCGGATATTTCATTTTTACCGGCATCCGGTACAAAAAGAAGGAATTCATCGCCACCAAACCTGCAGCCAACCGAATTTCCGATATGCTCGGAGAGGAGAGCTCCAAGTGCTTTCAGTGCACGGTCGCCGGCTTTATGACCGTAGATATCATTTATCTTTTTCAGATTATCCATATCCATAAAGATCAGACAGCCATTGTGTTCCTGCATCAGCTGTGCGATCATTTTCTGACCGGTATTTCGCATAGGGAGTCCGGTAAGAAGATCAAAATTTTCTGATTCCTCCTGGCTCTTCATCGTATTCATAACATTGGAAATGAAGTTGCTGATTTCAAATTCCATGCCAGGAAGAGCTGGCTCGTCATCAATTTCCAGATAAGTATCTGTGATCGTCAGACGATTCTCATCCATCAGTCTGAGAAAAATATCTGCGATTTCCGGATCGAACTGAGTTCCTCTGTTTTTGCGTATTTCTTCATAAATTGTTTCTTTTGGAAGAGAATTACGGTAAATACGGCGGGAATTCATTGCGTCATAGCTGTCAGCAACAGCAACGATTCGCGCATGGATCGGAATTTCTTCACCTTTTAGACCGTCCGGATAACCATGACCATCATAACGCTCATGATGAGATCGGGCAACTTCGGTTACATGATTGATGATCGAAACATTTTTCAAAATCTCAGCACCAATAACCGTATGTTCCTTAATAACAGCGTACTCTTCGTTTGTCAGTCTGGATGGCTTGTTTAAAATAATATCAGGGATGCCGACTTTTCCGATATCATGCAGATGAGCTGCATGTCGGAGATTGACGATTTCAGAGCGATTCCAACCCATTTCCTGCGCAATCAGTGCAGAGTATTCCGCAACACGATGGGAGTGCCCTCTGGTGTATTCGTCCTTGGCCTCGATGGTTGTAGAGAGAGTCTGCATCATCTGTAAGGAAATTTTTTCCATCTGCCGTTTACGTTTCAAAAGCTCCTCTTTTTGACGATGCATTTCAATGGTATGCACATTCTTTATTGTACGGATAATGTTAATGAAAAGAAGGATCAACATGCCGACACCAATAAAAAGACCGGAAATCAAAACTACAAAATATGTAGAAATGGATTCGATGGCGATGGCAAGCATTGCAATGATCAGGCCAATCAGCACCAATTTGTTTTTCCGGTATTCTTTCTTTCGCATATCCAGACAGAAAGTCAGGAAAATCAGAAAGAAGGTGACTGCAAGAATCACGTGGGCGCACGGCAGAGTTTCAATAAAATCAGCAATGCCAGTCAGATGAAGAACCAGACAGATCAAAAAGTTACCAAATGCCGCACAGCCAAGGTAAAAGTAAGGCTTTTTATAACGCCCCTGTTGAATGAGATCTGCATAAAAAAGTACCGGGATCGGAACGAGCATGATCATCACAAAGCATAAAGTCCCCAGTGCAGATGGATTCGGAACTATAAGCTGTCTGAGCTTGGATTCGCCGAGCATCCATGTAGCTCCCATGGTCATGCACCATCCAAGATATTCCATATCGAATTTTCTGTCATAGACAATTCCGAGTGCGATACTGAAAAGGATGGTAATGATACCGGCGAACAAGATGAAGAAAGCAATAATAGTCTCAAGTCCGTAAGATTCAAAAATATATTCCCAGATATCACTCTTGTCTCCGGAATAGATCTCATTGACTACACCGGAATAGTTAGAGGTATTGGTAGTCAGCTCAATACGGAGTTCTTTTCCTGCATCTGCTGCTGAAGTAGGACAGAAAACATAACAGCTGGCAGAATTTTTCCCAGTCAGTCGATGGTCTTTGGTTGTGTATTCAGTGCGAAGCACTCCGTCAATATAGAAACGGATATCCTGCAGAGAGGAACGTATAGCAAGTGAACTTTGCGTATAATTTTCAGGAAGTGTTGTGGTAATGACCATAGTTTCTTTTGCAGGAACATTGTAATGTCCGGGGACGTCAATCTGTTCTTTGCTCCCATCGGAGTGAATCCAGGTAAAAGTACCACGATATGTGATGTCGCTGGATTGGATTCTGGCATTGTGATTGTTAATTCCTGTGAATTGTATTACCAGAAACCAGATAAGTATCAGGAACATCAGAAAATAGTAAAATCCGATCTGGATTTTGCTTATTTTATAGTTTTCTTTTGTCAAAACAGAGACTCCTTATCTACAATTTTGGTCTATTTGAAGATATTATACGATGTGAGTGTCAAAAGTGAATTTTGCCACTTACTGATGTAACCGGATTGCTCCATTGCTACGCAATTCCCACAATCCTTAAACATCATTATACTATTTGCGGACAATATTTGCAATTAAAGAGAAGGAGGAATGGTGGAAAAAGACAGGTCATGGAAGTTGAGAAATACCAGAAGATAGATTATAATTTTCATAAAATATTTTGTGTATGAAAGGGAACGTAAAATGGTAAAATTAAGCACACTTTGTTATATTGAACAGGATGGAAAATATCTGATGCTTCACCGAACTGTCAAAGAAAATGATATCAATAAAGACAAGTGGATCGGAGTAGGCGGTCATTTTGAAAAAGGGGAAAGCCCGGAGGAATGTCTTCTTCGTGAGGTATGGGAAGAGACGGGATACACGCTGACATCCTGGAGATATCGTGGGATTGTAACCTTTGTATATGGCGAAGATGTAGTAGAATATATGTCGCTTTATACGGCAGATGGTTTTACAGGAACGCCGATTGCGTGTGATGAAGGAGAACTGGAATGGGTAGAAAAGTCTAAGATCGGAGAACTGGAATTGTGGGAAGGGGATCGGATCTTTTTTGAACTCCTTGAAAATGAGCAGCCGTTTTTCTCATTAAAGCTTGTATATAACACAGATGATGTTCTGGAATATGCAGCGTTAGATGGAAAAGAGATGAAAGATTTCAGAAGAAGAGAATGTTAAAGTGGAATGTCGAATAGTGTGAAAAAGTTACGAAAGTAATGTTTTGGCATGGAATGTTGAGTCTGCTCATTTGGATAGTGTATGATGATAAAGATTCTCATTAAATGAAGGGGGAAAAGAGAATGTACAGTGAGTTGACAAAGATGGAAGGGAAAAGGATTGTAATCCGCACATTCGGTTATTTTGATATTTTTGTGGATGGGGAAACGATTCCTTTTTCATGTAAGAAAGCCAAAGAACTGTTGGCACTTCTGGTTGACAGAAGAGGAGGATTTGTGACGACGGGGGATGCGATCAGTTATTTATGGGAGGATGAATGTACAGAAAAAAGAATAAAAGATAAATTCCGCAAAGTGGTAAAAGAACTTCGGAGAACGTTAAATGCATACGGAATCGAAAGAGTCCTGCACCGGGTAAATCAGGAGAGCCGTATCCGCACAGAGCATGTGGAGTGTGATCTGTATGACTACCTGGAGGATGAAGAAAAACATAAAAAGCTGTTCAAAGGAGTGTATATGACGAATTACAGCTGGGCGGAAAACACTTTGGGAACGTTGTTGAATCAAAAAGAATAATGGGAAATATAGCAAAAATCGGGAGACTGTTATCAGACAGCCTCCCGATTTTTTTGAAGAGATTTTATTGGACTACACATTCTTTGTACAGTTTTTTGATTGTGAATGTCTGCTGTAAAAGGAATAAAAAATGAATGGTTCAAAAGATTTTGTAAAAGAAACGAAAAAAGGATGAAAAAGAAACGGTTTTTGGACGGAAAAGAAGCGGAAAACGGTTGTATGGATGTGTAAAATGAGGAAAGGATCCGAAAATAAAAAGAAAGAGAGGAAAAAGAATGAGACAATTGAGACGGCTGTTATCCGTTTTGGTAATGGCAGTAACAATCGTGGGGATGTCGGTGACGGCATTTGCACAGGAAAGTGTATCGGGGGCAGGAGGTAATGGCAGTATTACGATTGAGAATGCATCAAAAGGGATTCATTATACAATTTATAAGATATTTGATGCAAAAGTGAATGCGGAAGGGACTTCGGTAGCATATACAAAAAAAGATATTTCTGAAAATCCTTATTTTAAAAAGGATTCAGCAGGAAATATAACTGCGACTGAGGATGCATATGAAGCTGGATCTAAAGAGCAACTTTCTGAAGGGGCAATTGCCTGGATAAAAGAAAATGGAAAGGAAGTATGCAGTGAAACTTCCGATGGCTCTATATTAAAATTTACCGGTCTTCCATACGGCTACTATTATGTCACCAGCACTTTAAAAGATGGCGGTATGATCATGGTAACGAGTGTTGCAAAAGACGCGCAGATCGTGGACAAAAACAGTAAGGAGCCGCAGTGGACTCCGGGGAATGACGGGAATGCCGGAGGGAAAAGTATTGTACTTGACGATGGTAAACAGGTAAAGGAAAATAATGTCAGTATCGGTGAAACGGTTCATTTCCGTTTACAGATCAACACCTCGAATTATGTTGCAGACAAGCAGATCAAGGAATTCATCATTGAAGATACTCTTCCAACCGGATTTGATGCAGCAAAGATCACATCTGTGATGATTGAAGAAGAACCGCTGGAACAGTTTGAAAACACAACTTTCCCGGTTACGATCCCTTGGGCAGCGGATGAAGGAGAAAATGGTTGGAAAAATCTTTATGATACCGGGGCAAAAATTACCATTGATTATACGGCTGTGTTAAACGATAAAGCAGTGATCGACGGTGAAGGAAATAAGAACAGTGCCAGATTTTCATGGAATTATACGACAGAGGAACCGGGAAAAAGCTCGATAGAGGACTCTACAACAACAGATACCTATGCGGTTGTGATTCAGAAGGTTAATGAAAAAGGAGAGGCACTTACCGGAGTGGAATTTGAAGTGCCGTTCTCGGTTCAGGCAGAAGAAGAAAGCGGTGTGTATACTGTAAAAGGCGGACAGACCGGAACCGGAAAGGTGAAAGCCGGAAGTGATGGAGCTGTGGTGATCAAAGGTCTGAAGATGGGTGATTACAGAGTTACAGAAACAAAAGCACCAGAAGGATATAACAAGCTGACGGAGTCATTTCTGGTAAGTGCCGAAAAGATCAGGGCGACAAGGACGGACGCCAGTACATATCTTGATGAAAATGGAAATGTTACAGAAAGTGAGACTGAGACAAAGGTAACTTATACAAATGCAGATTTTGCAGCAAAGGTAAAAGTTGTTGTAAATAAATCAGGAAAACTTCTTCCGGGGACAGGTGGAACAGGTGAAATGATCTTTACGGTCAGTGGAGTACTGATTGCAATTGTTGCAGGAGTTGTCCTGTTGAATGCAAAAAGACGAAAACGAAGTGTATGATAGTGAATGAGCCGGAACGAAGGGGAAGAATTTTCTTTTTTATATGGACAGGAATCCTTTTTGTGGGAATTGCGGTTATGCTCTATCCAAAAGTCGGAAAGCTCTGGAATGCCGGTCGGCAAAGCAGGGTAGTGGATGGATATGAAAGGTCAGTGGAGAAGCTGGATGTCAGGAAGGAAGAGGAAATGATCGCACAGACAAGAGCGTATAATGTGATGCTTCTGGAACAGAATAACCCAGTGCCGAATGACAAAAATGCTGATAGTTATGGAGCACTTTTGAATATGACATCTGACGGTGTGATGGGATATCTGGAAATTCCGGCAATCCGGGTGAAACTTCCGATTTACCATGGAACGGGTGATTTTGCAATCTGCAATGGCGCAGGACATGTGGAAGGAAGCAGTTTCCCGATAGGCGGAAAGGGAACACATGCGGTGCTTTCTTCCCACAGAGGACTGCCGGGGGCGAAACTTTTCTCGGATCTGGACAAGCTGAAGGTGGGAGACTATTTTACAATTACAGTGCTCCGGCAGACGATTTTCTATCAAATCGATCGGATCGATATTGTAGAACCGGAGGAAACGGGACTGCTTGCCCTGGATAAGGAGAAGGATTACTGCACATTACTGACATGTACGCCTTACGGTATCAATACCAAACGGCTTCTGGTGCGGGGCGTACGCTGTGAGGTGACGGAGAGAGCGGAGCCGATCCGGACAGGCGAGAAGACGTATCGGGGATGGTACGCTGTGATCGGACTGAATCTGTTTGTGGCAGGCGTGATCTTGTGCTGGAAAAGGAAGAAAAAAAGAAGAGGATAAATATAAATGAGGGGGATAAAAATGCAGACAGTATTTGCTGAAAAAACAGAAGACCGGTCGCTGGATGATAACAGGCATATCGGGGAGCTTTTCTTTATCCGGATGTACTGGGAAAAAGGAAGGATTCCGTCTGGAAATATTCTGTACTGGAAGGATGCCAAAAGAGAGGATGCACAGATCAATTTCACAGGATTTGACGGGCTTTTGCTGTATCTGGATGAAACTTGCGAGCAGAATGGTGTATTACTGAGGAAAGCACAGGTCAGAAGAAATCAGAAAAGAAGACGGTATCTTGAAGCGGGAAAGGAACTGGAGCTGGTAAAAAAATCGGAGCATGCAGCTGTTTTCTGGTTAAAAGTAATGGGACGGGAGTTCGCATCTTTTCAGGGGATAGTGCATATCTGGGGAAGAGATTATCCGTACCGGAGCGGATTTGAACTGATTATACTGCTGAAAGATATTGTAGGATTTACAGAGAGAAGGAGTGTAAGGAAAAACTGGAAGGCAGAGAGAAACTGACGATAAAGGATTGTGAAGTTCTGAAAGACATATTATAATGACATAAGAAACTACAGACAAGAAGAACAGGAGATGCAGACAATGGAATTATGGGATATTTATGATGCAGATAAGAAACCAACAGGAAGAACGATGAAGCGCAATGACTGGTGTCTGAAGAACGGGGAGTATCACCTTACTGTTCTTGGCGTTGTAGCAAGACCGGACGGGAAATTTCTGATCACTAAAAGGGTAATGACGAAAGCCTGGGCACCGGGCTGGTGGGAGGTATCCGGCGGTGCTGCGCAGGCGGGAGAAGCGTCTTACGATGCTGTATTAAGAGAAGTCAGAGAAGAAACAGGACTGGATGTAAGCCGGGCAGACGGAGGTTATCTTTTCACTTACAAGAGAGAGAATCCGGGGGAAGGAGATAATTATTTCGTAGATGTGTATCGTTTTGTGATGGATATTGATGAAAAAGATCTCCATCTTCAGGAGGCAGAGACAGATGGTTATATGTTTGCAACATTAGATGAAATTAAGGCATTTGCGGCAGAAGGAAAGTTTCTGCATTATGACAGTATAAAGAAAGCATTTGAGATGTAAGTAAAATAAAAATCGGATTATCGGGGAAATGACAGATCGCCTGATAATCCGATTTTTTAAAAAACAGAAACTCTGGAAAAATATGCAATACATAGCGAGTATCTGTTTCTTTCTGCTACTTGCAATATGATGCAATCACTTTCAACACCTTATCCATTTCCAGTGGCTTTGCGAGATGCTCATTGATTCCGGCATTCTTTGACTTCTGGATATCTTCCGCAAAAGCATTGGCGCTGAGGGCAATGATTGGAACCGTTGTGGCATCAGGGCGGGAAAGTCCGCGGATCGCCTTTGCGGCATCCAGACCATTCATAACCGGCATCATAATATCCATAAGAATGATGTCGTATTCATATGGCTTTGATTTTTCAAAAAGCCGGACGGCTTCCAGTCCGTTGATGGCTGTGGATACATTAAGTCCTGCGGCTTCCAGAGAGAAAACAGCAATCTCAAGGTTCAGTTCATTATCCTCTACAACAAGAATATGAAGATCCGTAAGATCTGCCGGAGTATCAGTGGCAGTTTCCGCAGAGGCGGAAGGTTGATGCTCGTCAATGGTAAATGGCAGGATCAGAGTAAAAGTTGAGCCGACATTTTTTTCACTTTTCAACTGGATCGTACCGCCCATTTCCTGTACCAGTCTGTGAACGATCGCCATACCGAGCCCGGTTCCTTTGTAAATCGTCCGGGCACCGGTATCTTCCTGTGCAAAAGGTTCAAAAATATGCTTCTGAAATTCCGGACTGATACCGATACCGGTATCAGAAATTATAAATTTGTAAATAACATTCTGATGTACCTGCCTGATGATCTTTGCGTGTACAGAGATCGAACCACCGGGCTTATTGTATTTAATTGCATTGCTTAAAAGATTCATGAAAATCTGACGGATATGTAATGGACTTCCGATCAGATAAGGATATTTTAAACTGCCCGGTTTTATTTTTTTCAGAGTGATATCAAGCCGGGAAGCCTGTGCCTCCAGCATACTCCAGCAATTGTCAAGGATCTCGCGGATGTCGAATGGTATCTGTTCAAGGAAGAATCGGTCTGTTTCCATCCGCTGCATATCCAGGACATCGTTGACAAGAGCTTTTAAGTGAAAAGCAGCAGTACGCATTTTCTCATGACACTCCAGCAGTGCTTTGGGATTTGTTTCATTTTTCTGTGCAATATCAAGCATTCCAAGAATTCCGTTAAGAGGGGTGCGGATATCATGTGACATCCGGTTGAGGAAGTCGGTCTTGGCTGTATTTGCCTGATTTGCGGATTCGACCGCCTTAACCAGCTCCTGCTGGTAAGCCAGTTCTTTCTGCTTGTAATCATCGATGATCTGGGTTACATAAAGAATTTCTGTAACATCGTCATCAGTGTCGCGGTTCTGGACGATAAAGGTGGCACGGCGCCAGATCCCCTGTGGAGATGGATACTCCCGGCTTATAAAAAGCTTTCCGTGTAGCCGGTCATTTACCGTTGTCAGATCAAAGAAATACTGCATGATCTTGTGATGTGACGGTGCAACCATTTTCTCAAGGATATCATTTAACTGCGCAGTGGCGGAAGTGACAACTCCGGTCGGTGTATAGTTCTGGTTGGCACCGGCAAGCTTTTCAATCCGGTCTTGAATCAGATCGATATGGTAAATTGCATGATAAATCTGACTGGTTGCAGCGGTCAGGTTCTGGTATTTACGTTCATTTTCGATATTACGGGTGACATCCTGATGGTATCCACGGATGCATATTCCATTTCCCTGATAATCCGGATAGAGGATACCGCCACATCGTATCCAGATCTGTCCAAGTAACGGATGATTCCATGGGTATGTGATTTCTGAATAACTTTCGTGAATGACCTTCTGTATATAATCAAGCACCGGGGTTACGTATTTGGGAGGAAGCCGGTGATACCAGAACTGATAAACTTCTTCAGGAGACATCTCTTGTGACACACCAAGAAGAGTACACATTGTAGGATTTGGGTGCAGCCGGGGAGCTTTAACGCCATCCATCTCAAGCGTCCAGATACCGATCTGTGCGCCACGAAGAATTTCGTCCATCTCCAGCTGATAATCCAGACGGGATTTGGAGGCAACAACCTCCAGGCGCATCTGCTCATTCTTATGATCTTTGATCATGGTTCCGACATATTTTCCAAGAAGGGACAGCAGGCGGTGGAGCAGGTTGGATTTCTCCATATCCGGATTATCTACGCCAACGAAACCAATCAGCTTTTCGTGTACAGAAATAGGAAAGGCGATCAGGGTAGAAACGTTCTGAACTTTTAACAGTTCGTATTCCAGAGGCATAGATTCACGGTAAGCCTCCAGATCTTCGATCAGAATATTTTCACCATGAAGAAAAACCTCGATCCATTTTGGCATGCTTTCAAAAGGAATATCATGCAGATTCCGGATCTGCGGGGTGACTCCTGTGGCGCACCACTCATAAGTATTGGTAGAAGTATGATTTTCACTGGTTTCAAATACATAAGCACGGTCGGCGTCTGTAAATTCTCCGAGCGATTTGAGCATAAAATTGATACCGTCAGCCAGATCCTCTGCTTCATGAAGCAGGGAAATCTGATCTGTCATAAAACGTTCGGCTTCCAGCTCAGCATATAAAGTTGCATTATCCTTGTCATTATTCATAAGGAAATCCCTCTCAAGTAAAGTGTAAAGTTTATAAAATTACTTTACCTTGTTTTTACGAATTCGTCCACGAAAAATTTAAAATATATACAAATTGTCTGGTGGTTGAAAAAAAGAAGGAATGATTCTATAATTTCAATTAGACGAAAAGATTTTGTCAGGAGATAACAGGAGGAAGATAAAATGGCTTGTACAACAATACTGGTTGGAAAAAAGGCATCGTATGACGGCTCCACGATGATCGCAAGGAATGATGATTCACCGTCAGGCGCTTATATGCCGAAAAAATTTGTGGTGATCCATCCGGAAGATCAGCCGAAGGTATATGAATCAGTGATTTCGCATGTGAAAATAGAATTACCGGAGAATCCGATGCGTTATACCGCCATGCCGAACGCAGTCAAGGGGGAAGGAATCTGGGCGGCAAGCGGGGTAAATGAAGCGCAGGTAGGAATGACGGCAACCGAAACGATCACATCCAATCCACGTGTGCTTGGAGCGGATCCGCTGGTTACATATCAGCCGAAGTCAGACGACCAGGAAGAAATTGCAGGTGGAATCGGGGAAGAGGACATTGTATATATCGTGCTTCCTTATATCCACAGCGCAAGAGAAGGCGTGCAGAGACTTGGAAGTATTCTCGAGAAATACGGTACTTATGAGATGAATGGAATTGCATTCGAGGATGTAAATGAGATCTGGTGGCTGGAAACAATCGGTGGACATCACTGGATTGCCAGAAAAGTGCCGGATGAGGTTTATGTGGTGATGCCGAACCAGCTTGGAATGGATGAATTTGATCTGGAAGATGCACTTGGTGAGCAGAAAAATTATATGTGTTCTCCGGATATGAAGGAATTCATTGAGAAATATCATCTGAACCCGTCCATGGATGGAACCTTAAATCCAAGAGATGCTTTTGGAAGCCATGATGACTCGGATCATGTATACAATACACCGAGAGCCTGGTTTATGGAACGTTACCTGAATCCAAATTCATACAGCTGGGACGGACCGGATGCAGATTATACACCAGTATCCGATGATATTCCGTGGTGTATGGTTCCGGAAAAGAAGGTTACAGTAGAAGATGTAAAATATGTTCTGTCTTCACATTATCAGGGAACACCTTATGATCCGTATGGAGCTTACGGGGACAAATCAATGAATGGTGCATATCGTTCCATTGGTATCAATCGAAATGATTTTATGTCTTTGATCCAGATGAGACCGGATCAGCCGGAAGATTCCCGTGCAATTGAATGGGTGGCATTTGCATCAAATGCATTTAATGTAATGGCTCCATTCTATGCAGATATTGATGAAACACCGGAATATTTTGCAAATACGACAGGGGAAGTTTCAACAGAGAACTTCTACTGGTCAAGCAGAATGATCGCTGCGATGGCAGATGCTTCTTATAAAAAGTCTATTTTCCATATTGAGCGTTACCAGGAACATGTGATGGCAAAGGCACATCAGATCATAAACCGGTATGATGACGATCTTACGAAAGAAAGTGATATAGCAAAGCGTATGCAGATCAAACGGGAAGCGAACCGGGAGATTGCGAAGATGGTGAAGAAGGAAACTTCGGATACACTGTCTAAGGTTTTGTACGAACTGAGCAATCAGATGAAGAATTCTTATGCGAGATCGGATGCATAAATAAAATACGAGTGGGAAATGAAGAGGGCAGAAAAATCATAAAATGATGTAAGTGTTAAAATAAGAAAAAAGTTGATAAAAAAATAATTTTATAAACAGAAAGGTTTGAATTTTGTAGACTAAGGTATTATAATAGCGTAGGAAGTTGAAAGCTTCTTAATCAAATTCAAACAAAAGGCAGGTGAACAGAATGGACAGTTGTGATAGTCATGGGCGAAGTATATACGCAGGATGGGAAAATGGCAGCAGTTCATTCTGTTTGTTCGTATAGCATTTCTTATCCTGTTTTCCCGTATTGACATTCATAATTGAATATTGGATGAAAGACAGAAATGTGGAGAATTTTAGACTTTGATTCTGCATGTTTTTGTGCTGGAAAAAGGATAAGGAGGGCGAAAGTTATGGAAAATACACAGGATTATCAGGACTACCAGGACTATAGAGCTGAGATCCTGGGCATTGTAAGAAGCAATGCCTCTCCGGGAATTATGAGAAACAAACTGGAAGACTACCATGAGAATGACCTTGCAGATGTATTCCCGGATCTCTCCGTTGCAGAGCGGCGGAAATTGTGCCGGATTCTGAATCTGGACATGCTTGCGGATATCTTCGAGTATATCGATGAAAAGCAGGCTGCTGAATATCTGGATGAGATGGATGTGCGGAAAGCAGCAGCAATTCTTTCCAGAATGGAAACAGATGCGGTTGTAGATGTACTGCGGATGATTCCAAAAGAAAAGAGAGCTCTTTTGCTAGAGCTGATGGATGATGAAGCCAGAAAGGATATGGCAGTTATTGCTGCATTCGATGATGAAGAGATCGGTTCAAGAATGACCACGAATTACATTGAGATCAGAGAGAATCTTACTGTAAAGCAGGCGATGACCGAACTTGTCAGTCAGGCAGCAAAAAATGACAATATTTCTACAATTTTTATGGTGACAGCGGATCACACCTTCTACGGTGCGATGGATCTGAAGGACCTGATCACGGCAAGACAGGATACACGTCTTGAGGATTTGATCGTGACATCATATCCATATGTATACGGTCATGAGCTGATCGATGACTGTATCGAAAAATTGAAAGATTATTCGGAAAATTCTATTCCGATCCTGGATAACGATAATAAACTTCTCGGTGTTATCACATCCCAGAGCATTGTAGATTTGGTCGATGATGAGATGGGTGAAGATTATGCGATGTTCGCTGGTCTGACTGCAGAAGAAGATTTGAAAGAGCCACTCAAAGAGAGCATGAAAAAACGTCTCCCTTGGCTGCTTGTTCTGTTGGCACTGGGAACAGTTGTATCTTCTGTTGTAGGTGTATTTGAGCAGGTAGTAAGCCAGCTGACGATCATTATGTGTTTCCAGTCACTGATCCTGGACATGGCAGGTAACGTCGGTACCCAGTCACTGGCGGTAACGATCCGTGTTCTGATGGATGAATCACTGACAGGAAAGCAGAAAGTAGAACTGGTATTCAAAGAGATGCGGATCGCATTTTCAAATGGTGCGATTCTTGGAATTTTGTCATTCCTCGTATTAGGACTTTATATTGCACTTTTCAAAGGAAAGACCTGGGCATTCGCGTATGCGGTATCCGGCTGTATCGGTCTGTCTCTGATGGTGGCAATGGTAATTTCCGGTGCGGTGGGTACACTGATTCCTCTGTTCTTCAAGAAGATCAATATCGACCCGGCGGTAGCATCCGGACCACTTATTACGACCATCAACGACCTTGTTGCGGTTGTAGCTTACTATGGACTGTGTGGTATTCTGCTGATCGGAGTGCTTCATCTGGCGGGATAATTATAAAAGAGAGTAAAACGAAGTGCGTGTAGGATATAAATGCTTTTACTGAATAAAACGGTAAAGACAGTACAGTATCCCACATGCATTTCTTTTATAGAAAATAAAAATAAAATAAATAGATAAAAACTATAGGAATGATTATCTATAGATAAAAACAATTTGAAAATTAAAATATCTGGTGCTAGAATGTAAAAAGCATGTCGGAATAATATCAGAGATATGTTAAAGGGAGGAACATTATGAAAAAAATGAAAAAATTTGCAGCTCTTCTCCTTGCAGTATCAATGGCAGCAGGTATGGTAGCCTGTGGAAGCTCAGATAAAAAGGAAGAGACTACAAAAAAAGAAGAAACCAAGAAAGACGACAAAGAGACAAAGAAACTGGAAGGAACTCTGAAGGTTGTTACAACAGGGGATGCTTATCAGCCTTTATTTGACAAGTTTACAGAAGAAGTAGGACCGAAGGTAGAATTCATTTCCATGTCTTCAGGAGAAGTTTTATCAAAGCTTAAAGCAGAAGGCGGAACACCTGCAGCTGACCTGTGGTTCGGGGGCGGAATCGATGCATTTATGGATGCAAAAGATAATGACCTTCTTGAAAAAGTAGATTTTGATGCAGCTGATGAACTTGCACCGGAATATAAGGACAGTGATAATTACTGGTTCTCTAAAGGTGTTACAGTTGTAGGATTTATTGTTAACAATGATATCTTAAAAGAGAAAGGACTTGAAACTCCAAAGTCCTGGGATGATCTTACAAAAGAAGAATATCAGGGTGAAGTTCTGATGTCTAACCCGGCTATTTCAGGAACAAACTACGCAGTAGTAAATGCACTTCTTCAGACAAAGGGAGAAGAAGAAGGCTGGAAATACTTTGAAGATCTGAATAAGAATGTAGATTATTACTCAAAACGTGGTTCTGATCCGAGCACTAAGACTGCAGCCGGTGAAGTTGGAATCGGTATTACTTATATTGATGGAACTTTAGATGAACTGAAAGAACAGGCAGATGTTGAAGTTGTATATCCGACAGATGGAATGCCATATGTTCCGGAAGGTGTTGCAGCATTTGCAAATGCAGAAAACACAGAAGCAGCAAAAGCATTTATCAAATGGTTCTTCTCAGATGATGAAAATATGAAGATGCTTGCAGAAATCGATCATAAAAATACTTGTTTATTAGTAAAACCAAGTATAGAAGGACTTGAACTCGATTTTGACCAGAGCAAACTGATGAAAGAAGATCTTTCACTTTTTGGAGCAGAAAGAACTACAATTCTTGATAAGTGGAATACTTTGATGGGAGATAAAGGTGAAGAATAGAAAACCTAGAGAAAAACGGGCATCATTTTATGATGCCCATTTTTATAATATTTTAGATTATTTTATATTAGCAGTGCTGGTAGCAGGTGTGTTGATCTTTATTCTGTATCCGCTTCTTTGCATGATCAGACAGAGTTTTGTGGGAGAAGAGGGATTTTCGACAGAAGTTTACAAGAGCATCTTCAGTGCCAATCTGCAGCTTGTAAAAAACAGTGTTTTTGTAGGTGTTTTATCCGCATTCTTTTCAACAATTCTGGGGCTGCTTGTATCAGTCTGTGTATGGACAGCAGGGAAGAAACTGGGCAAATTTCTGGAAGCGATTTTGCTGATCAGCATGGTTTCGCCGCCGTTTATTGCTTCGCTCGCTTATATCCAGCTTTTCGGAAGAAACGGTCTGATCACAAAAGGAGTGTTCGGACTTTCGCTGAACCCGTATGGATGGCTTGGTGTTGTTGTAATGCAGACGTTATTCTTTTCTTCATTAAATGCACTGATGATTATCGGAATGCTGAGGAAAATGGATATGTCGCTCGTAAGAGCATCTTTTGATCTTGGAGCATCCTCTGGGTATACATTGTGGAGAATTGTTGTACCACTGTTAAAACCGGTACTACTCAGCTGCTTTTTGCTTTCGTTTATCCGGTCGATCGCTGATTTTGGAACGCCTGTTGTGATAGGTGGACGTTTTGAAACAGTTTCGACGGAAATTTATATGCAGGTAATCGGGTATTCCAGACTGGATAAGAGTGCGGCACTTAATGTACTGCTTCTGATCCCGACGATTCTTGTTTTTATCCTGTACCGCTATCTAATGCAGAAAAATGAAAAAGTCATCAGCGGAAACAGTAATAAGACGGTAGAAGCGGGAGATACATTCCGGGTTCGTGGGCTGTCAGCAGTGATTGTATGGCTGGGCGCAGGTATCTTTTTTGTAATGATGGCGCTTGAATACGGATCCATTTTTCTAAACAGTTTCAGTAGAAATTTACGTGGGAAAATCACATTTACAACGATGTATCTGGATGCACTTCTGGAACGGAATATGGATACATTTATCCGAAGTGTGGAATATGCGCTTATTGTAGCAATAGTCGGCAGTCTGATCGGTATTTTACTTTCGTATTATATTGAAAGACGAAAGATAAAATTTGGCGGAGTACTGGACTTTATTATTACACTTCCGTATATGCTTCCGGGAAGTTGTTTTGGAATCGGATATATTCTGGCATTTAATCATGAACCGTTAAAACTTACCGGAACAGCGGTCATTGTTATCTTGAATATGATCTATAAACAGATGTCAATTACAACGAAGGCTTCGGCATCCTCCCTTTTGCAGATCAGTACAGAGCTTGATGCAGCAGCGCGGGATCTTGGAGCGAATAAATTTCTGGTAATGAAAGATGTCATTCTTCCGAATGTAAAGCAGGCATTTGCAACGGGATTTATCAATAATTTTACAAGTGCGATGGTTACAGCAGGAGCAGTTATTTTCCTGGTGACACCGGGACAGAAGATTGCAGTATTTACATTATTTGATTGCATTAACACAGGTCGGTATGGAGAAGCATCTATGATTGCGACATTTATTATTGTGATCACAATTTCAGTAAATGTGCTGTTTTCGATAATTGTTGCATGGAAAGGGAAAAAGAAACGTGTATTTAGAACTGAAAAACATAAGTAAAAGTTTTGGTGAAAAAGAAGTAGTAAAAGATTTATCACTCTCCCTTCCGAAGGGAGAACTGTTGTGTCTTCTGGGAGCATCCGGCTGTGGAAAAACGACAACACTCAAAATGATAAGTGGATTTTTAAAAACAGATGAAGGGCAAATCCTGGTTGATGGCCAGGATATCACCACACTGGCTCCGGAGAAGCGTCCGGTATCGACTGTTTTTCAGTCTTATGCATTATTTCCACATATGAGTGTTCTGGAAAATGTAATCTATGGTCTGAAGTTCCGTGGCATCCGAAAAAAAGAAGCCAGAGAAATGGGTATGGAATATCTGAAAATCGTAGATATGGAAGAATATGCCGGGGCATCGATCGGGGAAATTTCCGGAGGACAGCAGCAGAGAGTAGCACTGGTCAGATCTCTGATCACAAAACCGAAGGTGCTTCTTCTGGATGAACCGCTTAGTAATCTGGATGCGAAACTCCGGGTAAAAATGAGGGAAGAAATCCGTGAAATCCAGAAGAAATATGAAATTACAATGGTTTTTGTAACGCATGACCAGGAAGAGGCAATGGTACTTGGAGATCAGATCGCTATTATGGATCAGGGAAAGTTGGTTCAGATTGGAAAGCCGGAAGAAGTGTATCTGCATCCACAGAATGATTTTGCAAGAGATTTCCTTGGAATATCCAACCGTTTTACTGATATCCATGGAAATACAATATGCTGCAGACCGGAGGAACTGGAATTTGCAGCAGAAGGTTCTGTGAAAGGAATTGTAAGACAGGAAGAATTTCTTGGGTTTTACAGACAGTATTATGTTGAAACAATGAATCATGAACATATTATTGTACGGACAGACAGAAATATAAAAGTAGAAGAAGGCAAAGAAGTGCAACTTCGGGTGAAATAAAAAAGACACTGTGCAAGGTGACAATATCAGTTTGATATGCTACCCTGCATAGTGCCTTTTTTATTTTGAGGAATGACCGGTCAGACGTGCATCATCCCTGACATCACACAACCTCCTGCAGCACCGGCATTTTTCAGTTCGTGCAGTTGTGCTTCATCAATTTTGATTCCGCCAATGCCATAAACTGGAATCTGCACAGCTTGGCATACATTCTGCAGAAATGGAAGTCCCCGTGGCGGGAGCCCTTTCTTGCAGTCGGTAACATAAATATGTCCTGCTGTGAGATAGGAAGTTCCCAGCTTTTCCGCTTCGACTGCTTCAGAAACAGAATGGATGGAAGTTCCAACTGTATGAAAATCGGAAACCACTTTCGGATTTTCAAGCAAAAGTGGAAGTGGTAAATGTAGCCTGTCGCAGCCGAGTTCTCTCGCAACGGCTGGATAAAAATGCGGAATAAATGGAACTTTAAACTGTTCACAGATTTCCTTCACCTGCCGGGCAAGAGAAAAATATTCCTCTTCCGGCAGATCTTTTTCACGCAGGATCAGAGCTTTCGGATGCAGCTTGCAGACACGGGTAATCTGTTCTGTAAAAGGACGGGAACAGAGATGGCGGTTTGTTACGGCAATAAGATCTCTATACATAGATATAATCACTCATAACCGGCTGCATATTGTTGGAAAGAAGTGCCTGATAAACCTCATCTACGGAACGTCCGTCAGAAATCTCGAACTGGTCATCTCCCTTATCCTCAATATCATCCACATGGCTTCCGATTCCGGTGCTGACTCCGGCAGAGATTTTTGTTGCAGAAATCTGTACCAGATTGTCTCTTACACGCGCACATTCTCTTGTGGATACCGTAATGCTTGCAAATGGCATAAACAGACGATAAGCGCAGACTACCTGAAGGAGCTGTGGCTCATGGACGTCCATCGGATTGATCCGGTCGTTGTTGATGATCGGACGAAGTCTCGGACAGGAGAAGGCGATTTCGGCATGTGGGTATTTTCTCTGCAGGAGATAAGCATGGTATCCGGTTGCAAAGGCATCCTTGCGGAAATCATCAAGTCCGAGAAGTGCTCCGAATCCGACACCGCGCATGCCGCCCATCAGTGCACGTTCCTGGGCATTGACACGGTATGGGAAGATCCGTTTGTGTCCGGCAAGATGCAGGGTTTCATATTTGTCAGAATTGTAAGTCTCCTGGAATACGGTTACATAATCGGCACCGCACTCGTGGAGGAATGCGTATTCGTCCGAGTTGACCGGATAAATCTCAAGTCCGATGACTTTAAAATATTTACGGGCGATCTTGCAGGCATTTCCGATATATTCCACCGTGGATTTGCTACGGCTTTCACCGGTCAGGATCAGGATCTCCTGAAGACCTGTTTTGGCGATGGCTGCCATTTCTTTTTCAATTTCTTCCTCATTTAACTGTGCACGGTTGATCTTGTTGTGGCAGTTGAAACCACAGTAAATACAATAGTTTTCGCAGTAGTTTGCAATGTAGATCGGAGTAAACATGTAGACGCTGTTTCCGAAATGTTTTCGTGTCTCTGCCTGTGCAGCCTGTGCGATCTCCTCAAGAAGAGGAAGTGCGGCAGGTGAGAGAAGTGCAGCGAAATCCTCCGGTGTACGGATGTCATGCGCAATGGCGCGTCTTACGTCAGCTTCGGTATATTTTTCATAATCATAAGCGTTCATGGCACTTATGACCTGATCCATTACGTCAGATCCGATATCTTCCATTCCCGGAAGGTAAGTCATATGATCAATGCGGTTTTTCTTCTGGTCTTCCAGAATTTCTTCACTTAAAATACTTTCGTTGATATGTGAATTTTCCATTTTGACTGCCTCCTAATTCTCTAAGAATCCTGTCAGAGGTGAGGATGCGCTTGCGCCTCTTTCGATGGTGCGTCCCAGTCCGGAAAGATAAGCACTGCGTCCGGCTTCGATGGCTTTCTTGAAAGCTTCTGCCATGGCAGGAACATCTCCTGCAGTTGCGATAGCAGTATTTGCCATGACAGCGGAAGCACCCATTTCCATGGCTTCACAAGCCTGGGAAGGGCGACCGATTCCGGCGTCAACGATGATCGGCAGATCGATTTCATCAATCAGGATCTGGATGAAATCCTTTGTGCTGAGCCCTTTGTTGGAACCGATTGGAGAGCCGAGCGGCATAATGCAGGCAGCTCCGGCATCAGCAAGTGCTCTTGCAGCATTCAGATCCGGGTACATATACGGCATGACAACAAAGCCTTCTTTTGCAAGGATTTCTGTTGCTTTGATGGTTTCGTAGTTGTCCGGAAGCAAGTATTTGGAATCATGAACGACTTCGATCTTTACAAAGTCGCCGCATCCGACTTCACGGGAAAGTCTGGCGATACGGACTGCCTCCTCAGCATTACGTGCACCGGATGTATTTGGAAGCAGGGTTACATTGTCCGGAATATAGTCCAGGATATTTGCAAGACCGCCTTCATTTGCGCGACGCAGGGCAAGTGTGATGATCTGAGCTTCTGCTTTTTCGATACAGGCTTTTACAAGATCCAGAGAAAATTTACCGGATCCGAGAATAAAACGGGAAGTGAATTCATGACCTCCCAGGATAAATTTATCTTCATTTGTACTCATAATAAAGTTCCTTCTTTCTTATATTTTTAAATTTCTTCTTCACCGAGGATCAGCCGCGTGATCATGTTGGCTTCATGTGCGGCACAGATGGCAACACGCGGCGCCATCAGTCCATGACCGTAAGTTGGTGCTGTCACGCCATCACCACACAGATAAAAGTTTTTCATGATCCGTTTTGTGATAATGGTATTGCTACTTCCATAGCCGGCCATTCCGGTTGCGGATACGAGCTTTTTCTCTGGGAAATGTTCCAGAATTCCATTGACCAGCATTGCTTTGGCTTCCGGATTATCAAAAGCTTCGCAGACAATTGTGGCATCTGCAAATAATTCCTGCAGATTATCGTCCGTAACTTTTACACAGTCCGTGCGGATATCCAGATACGGATTGATCTTCAGAAGCAGGGATTTCAGGGCATCGGTCTTGTACATTCCGATATGCTCCATGAAATATTGCTGGCGGTTCAGATTGGTAATGTCAACTACGTCAAAATCAATCAGGTGAAGATGACCGACACCGATCCGTGCAAGCGCATAAGCAACATTAGAGCCAAGGCCGCCAAGCCCTGCGATCGCTACATTTCCTGCCGAGAGAAGCTTCTGCGTCTCCGGTGAATGTCGCTCGTCAAGGGCGGTGTAGATTTCTTCTTTTGTAAGTGTATGATACATGATTTCTTAGCCTCCTCCTACAAAACTTACAACCTCCAGACGGTCCCCGTCTTTGAGCATGGTGTCAGAATAGCTGTATTTTGGTAAAATATCACCATTCATTTCAACGGCGATTCGTTTGATCTGATAATTGTTTTGTTCCAGATAATCCGCAACACTGAGCGGTCCGGTCAGAGTAACTTCTTTACCATTAACTGTAATCATGGAAAAACCTCCTTTCAAAACGGAAAAGTTCTTAAAAATGAAAAAAGAGTACACAAAGAATTACACCCGTGGTGGTGTACCCCTTCATGAACTCTCGCCCAATCTCAACTTTACCTTATTCATTTTCGTGTAAACCCTGGTTGAATGTGGAATTTCATGATGTTGGGGTCAAAAGGTATTTTGACCCCTTTGATACCAGATTGCTACGTGCTTT
>NZ_JAQESL010000014.1:24113-63360 GCF_027697525.1 Coprococcus sp. AM97-35
GACCTTTTGACCCTGGTATCATTTCATATTATTATAAGAAATCCTGTTTCTCAAATATCATCAGAGTATGCTGATGGTATTTGACGCCGTATATCAAAAAAAGAGAGATACCAATGTATCTCCCGTTATCATCAAAATATACGTTCCTACGTTGGCATTATCCAAATCAGGTATATGGGTCGAAGTTCTGAACTTCCTCTCAGCCTGTCAAACAAGCTCCCCGTTTCATTTACAAAATTCAGTATAGTTCGGTTGGGAAAAAATGTCAATATCAATATAAAAATATATTCGGTCATATTCTGGAGTCTCATATTCTGGAGTCAGAAGCAGGTGTCATGGACAAATTGTATATTACAGGAATGCTTTCGAGAAACGGTCATATGTTTTTGTAACGCGGAGTATGGAAAAATGCACAAAAAAACAGAGCATACTCTAAAAAATCATGTGAACGTGCCGAAATTGCGAGAAGTCCATTGACAAAAAGACTTTAAAGAGTTAAAACACCACTATAATAATTTAATAAAATTTTTAGTTATCTTATTAAAACTTAATTATTTTAACTGGAAGAGAAAGAGAGGGATTAGTATGAATACATTAGTTATCGTATTGATCGCAGCAGTACTTCTTAGCTGTGCATATGTATTCTATGGTCGCTGGCTCGCTAATAAGTGGGGAATCGATCCCAAAGCAGAGACTCCGGCAAAGAAATTTGAAGATGGAAAGGATTATGTTCCGACAGACGGATGGACCGTATTCAGTCATCAGTTTTCGTCAATTGCAGGTGCAGGTCCTGTTACCGGTGCAATTCAGGCGGCGGTATTTGGATGGGTTCCGGTATTCCTGTGGATCATCGTTGGAGGTATTTTCTTCGGTGCTGTTACAGACTTTGGTGCACTGTATGCCAGTGTAAAGAACGAAGGAAAGTCTATGGGACTTCTGATCGAAAAGTATATCGGTAAATTCGGACGAAAAGTATTCCTGCTTTTCTGCTGGCTGTTTACACTTCTTGTAATTGCAGCATTCGCAGATATGGTTGCAGGTACATTTAACGCTTACACAGAAGTAGACGGTGTCGTAAAACTTGCAGATGCAGCAAAGACAAACGGAGCTGCAGGAACCATTTCTCTGCTGTTTATCGTATTTGCTATGATCTTTGGTCTGGTACAGAAAAAATTCCGGTTTCACGGATGGAAAGAAACAGTTGTTGGTCTTGTATTTACAGTAGCTGCTCTTGGTCTTGGTATGTTAGTACCGATCACAGCAACAAAAGATACATGGACTTACATTACATTTGTATATATCTTCTTTACAGCAGTACTTCCGATGTGGATCTTAAAGCAGCCTCGTGATACCATGACAACTTATATGTTCATCGGTATGATCGCAGGAGCTGCACTGGGACTTCTGGTTGCACATCCAACCATGAACCTTCCGGTATTTACAGGCTTCCACAATGATACACTTGGAGATATGTTCCCAATCCTGTTCGTTACCGTGGCATGCGGTGCTGTATCAGGTTTCCACAGCCTTGTTTCATCAGGTACATCATCTAAGACTGTATCCAATGAAAAGGATATGCTGAAGGTTGGATACGGAGCAATGGTTCTGGAAAGTCTTCTTGCAATTATCGCACTTTGCGTAGCTGGTGCAGCTGCAGCAGCAGACGGAACACCGGCAGCCGGAACACCATTCCAGGTATTCTCAAGCGGTGTTGCAGGATTCTTTGAAATGTTCGGTATTCCGGTTTACATCGCACAGTGTTTCATGACCATGTGTGTATCTGCACTTGCACTTACCAGTCTGGATGCTGTTTCACGTATCGGACGTATGAGTTTCCAGGAACTTTTCAGTGTAGATGATATGGAACATGCAGAAGGATGGAGAAAACTCCTTTGCAATACATATTTCTCAACAATCGTGACTCTGTTATGTGCTTACGTTCTGACACGTATCGGATATGCAAATATCTGGCCACTGTTCGGATCAGCAAACCAGTTACTGTCAGCACTTGTACTTGTAACACTTTGTGTATTCATGAAGGTAACAGGAAGAAGCAACAAGATGCTGTTCGCACCGCTGATTATCATGCTTTGTGTAACAGGAACCGCACTGGTAGAGAGAACCATCGGACTTGTAAAAGCATATGCAGCAGGTTCCGCTACTTTCCTTGTAGAAGGACTTCAGCTGATCATCGCAGTTCTGCTGATGGCACTCGGACTTGTTATTGTGATCAATTCTCTGAAGGCTTACTTTGGAGCTAAGAAAGAGTCTGAAGCGTAGGATTTATAAAATATGACGAAAAGGGATGGCTTGTCAAAATGATGGGCTGTCTCTTTTTTTGATTGACTTTTTTTAAAATCTGCCCTAAAATACTTAGGAAACGAAGTATTTGATGCAAAAAATGATAAAGTAAAATATCATAAGTGCAAGGGAGGTTATCATGCAGACAGGAAAGAAGATCAATCAGATTTCCAACCGTCTCCGTAGACGGTCCAGGGCAATCCAGGAAACAATCGGGATCAGCGGTGCACAGGGGAATATTTTAAATTATATTTTAGTAGAATCTCAGAACAGATCTGTCTATCAGAAGGATATTGAACAGGAATTCGGACTTCGTCCTTCCACGGCAACAGAGACACTGAAATCTTTGGAGAAAAATGGACTGATAAAAAGAGAGACTGATCCAAATGATGGAAGATATAAGAAAATCGTATTTACTGAAAAAGCAGAGCAGATAGAAGCTGTGCTTAAGAGGGAGATCGAAGAGTCAGAAATGATTTTGCTGCAGGGAGTGACAGAAGAAGAACGGCAGGAATTTCTGCGGATCGCAGAGAAAATGTTGCAGAATCTGGATACTTTTCCTGTGAATACGGTAAAGAAAAACGCAGGCAGAAAAAAACAGCAGGGGGGACGGACAGATGAATGAAAATGAACTGATGGGAAGTATGAAGGTGTCAAAAGCCGTTGCGAAGATGGCAATACCAAGCGTGATCAGCAGTCTGGTCACGGTTGTCTACAATATGGCAGACACCTTTTTTGTTGGACAGACTGGGGATCCACTGCAGGTGGCAGCGGTCAGTCTGACCAATCCGATATTTATTTTACTGATGGCATTTGCAAATATGTTCGGGATGGGTGGAAGTGCCGTTGCATCCATGGCGATGGGAGAGAAAAATGAGAAACGGGTAAAGAATACGTCGGCATTTGTAACCTATGCATCACTGATCGTCGGGATTTTATTTGCATTGATCCTGATTCTCTTTATGAAACCGATCCTTTACACATTTGGTGCGAACAGTCAGACTTATGAGATGGCAAAAGGTTATACATTTCACGTTTCCTATGGTGCACCATTTATCATCTGGTCAGCAGCGGCAAGCTTTATCGTTCGTGCGGAAGGTGCAAGCAGTGAGGCGATGATCGGAAGTATGATCGGTACAGTTGTCAACATTGTTCTGGATCCGGTATTTATCAGCGGACTTGGAATGGGGGCGGCAGGGGCTGCGATTGCGACAACAATCGGCAATATTCTGGCAAGCATTTATTATCTCTGGTATTTCATGAAAAAGAGTAAAAGCTTTTCTGTCAGCCCGAAGTATTTTAAATGCGGAGAGCAGATTTTATCAAGGGTATGTTCGATCGGTTTTCCGACCGCAATTTTTTCAGCACTGATGAGTGTATCAACGATCGTGCTGAATCAGATTCTGGTCAAGTACGGAAATGCACCGGTGGCGGCGATTGGAATTGTATTCAAGGCAAATATGTTTATTACCTTCCTTCAAATGGGACTTGCCAACGGCGTGCAGCCGCTGATGGGGTACAATTTTGGGGCAGGCAATCAGAAACGTTTTATGGAAGTGGACTGTTTTACGAAAAAATGCTGTCTGGTCGTTGGAATCCTGGCGACGGCATTATTTTTCTTTTTTCGAGAACCAATTATCCACCTGTTCATTAACGATAAAGACGTTATATATTATGGCGTGAAAATGCTGGTCGCATATATGGTTTCCGGACCGTTTATCGGAATCCTTTTTGTAAATATGAACTGCATGCAGTCTACTGGAGATGCACTTCCTGCAACGATTCTGTCGGTGCTCCGACAGGGACTTCTGCTGATTCCCTTACTGTATCTGTTGAATGCAGTATTCGGATTAAACGGAGTCATTTACGGACAGGCACTTACGGATTGCGTGGCGATTGTACTGTCCATGTATATCTGGGGAAGAAAGAAGAGAAAATTAAAGAGTGAATAAGTGAGAGAAAATCAGGTGTCGGGGGTGAGACCTGATTTTTTCTTGCTTATAAATATAACGTGCAAAGTGGAAAGAATCATTGCGGACACGCATATAATAGTCAGGTACAGGAAATAATTCATCTGAATAAATGTAAGAAAGAGAGGCTGTTTATGGAAGAGCGAGATGATCTGGAACAGATGGCATTTATACAGAAGTGGAATGACGGAAAGGCAGAACGGGAGAAAAAGCGGGAGCAAATGTGGAATGGGATTCTGGAGAAGGCTGGGATAAAGAAAGAAGAAAAGTAAAAAAGAAAAATGATTTTTAGAAAAATGAAAAGAACTCAAATAGGAACTCAAAATTTAAGCTTCTGTTTGAGTTCTTTATTTGAGTTCCTTTAAGAAACAAAAAAAATATGCTATTATCTTAAAAGAAGTAAAAAATCAAAGGGGAAGATTAGCGATGGTAAAAATAGATTTAATCACCGGCTTCTTAGGTTCCGGCAAGACAACGTTTATTAAAAAATATGCAAAATATCTTCTGGATAAAGGAATGAACATTGGCATCCTTGAGAATGATTTTGGTGCGGTAAATGTAGATATGCTTCTTTTGCAGGACCTGATGGGAGATAACTGTGAGCTTGAAATGATTTCCGGTGGGTGCGACAAAGAGACGCACAGGCGGCGTTTCCGGACGAAGCTGATCGCAATGGGAATGTGCGGATATGACAGAGTAATTGTTGAACCGTCCGGGATTTATGATGTAGACGAATTTTTTGACGTTCTTCACGATGAACCACTGGATAAGTGGTATGAGATTGGCAATGTGATTGCGATCGTTGACGCAAAACTGGAGCCGGAATTGTCAGAAGAAGCAGACTATCTGCTTGCGTCCGAGGCTGCAAATGCAGGAAGCATTATCCTCAGCAGGGCAGAAGAAGCAACAAAAGAACAGATTGAAAATACAATTGAACATTTGAACAGAGCGCTTGAACAGGTTCAGTGCAAGCGAAGGCTGGATCAGGAAATCATGAGAAAAGATGGAGCAGAGCTTTCGGAAGAGGATTTTGATAAGATCTTAAAGGGCGGTTATGTTGCAGAAAATTATCGGAAGATGGATATAGATGAGAAAAAAGGTTTTGATTCGTTGTATTTTATGGAATTAAAAATTTCTGCAGATGAATTGAAGACGCAGGTTGCGAAGATGATGCAGGATCCGGAATGTGGCGGTATTTTCCGGGTGAAGGGATTCGTGAAAGATGATGCAGGAAGCTGGATGCAGCTGAATGCAACCGGTCATGAGATCAGTATGAAGCCGATCGGAGACGGGCAGGAGGTTGTGATCGTGATTGGGGAACAGTTGAAGGAAGATCGGATACGGAAGTATCTGGAGAATTAGAAAGTGTAAAAGAGCACATCAAAAGCGATGTGCTCTTTTGAGAATAATTGTGAGATTAAACGGAAAAAGTAAAATAATATTTTTCACACGCCCTGTTAATTTATTGTTTTTGATAAATGATATGTTTTACACGGCCGCCATCCATAATGATGGTATCATTTTCAGCTTTTACATACATTACAAGATTTGCATCCATTCGGAAGATAATACTTCCTGATCCTGATTGATAAAGTGTTGTTTTCCCATAACGACGCATATGGATTTCGCATGTATTTCCAACTTTCACTAATTTCATGAAGGAATCGATTTCATCGTTGTAATAGGTTCCTTCCTGGAAAAGTGCCGGATCTGCAGGCTTGGCAGGGGTCAATGTAAGTACACGGGCAGGAAGTCGATAAAGGATTTCCTTATCTGTGAAGTAGATCTTTTCGTCTAATGAACCAATGCGATAACCGCCATCCTCTTCTTTTACCAGTTCTGTGCGGCACCATTCTCTTTGCATATAGAAGGTACCGTTTTGCTCTGTAATATCAACAAACATTGGATCATCCGGAAGTGCTGTCAGGAATACACCGCTGCGAGCGGGTGCATTTTCATGTTCCGGCACGGCTGGTTCGGTACAATCCGGTAATCCGAGTACGATGCAGGCAGCTTTATCGGCAAGCTTAGACATTGCGTAAGTTGTGGTGTTACTGATCAGTACAAGCTCCAGTTCTTTTTCCGGAATGCAAATAATTTCACCACGGTATGCAGCATCGGCACCACCATGACCGAATACATCCAGACCATGAAGCTTATGGGTGATCAGTCCGCCGCAGTATTCAGCCGTTTTGCCATTGCTGAGAAGGACAGGTTTCTTCATAAGCTCGATAATTTCAGGATCGATCACATTTGGATGAATGTACTCATCTAATACTTTGCAGAGATCGGAAGCACAGGTATTTACAGAGGTTGGTCCGTAAAGTGCATAGTTCAGTGGATTGTAGTAGAATGTATCATTACCTTCGTCCTGATAAGAGTAAGTAAGATCCGGAACAATTTGTGTAAAGCTTTCACGGACAAAAGAATGTGTCATTCCGAGTGGAGTGAAAATACGTTCTTTTACAAATTGTGGGAAGCTCATTTGCGACAGCTTTTCAACGATAAGTGCCAATAAATGGAAACCGGTGTTACTGTATAAATACTGTGACTGTGGTTCAAAGTTCAGCGATTTCTGAAGAGATATCGTTGTATTGATATCATCCATGTCAATCTGATCGTTGATCTTGATACCGCGTAAAAATAAGAGTTCCCATTGGTCGCGAAGTCCGCTAACATTATTCATCATCTGGCGGATCGTAATCGGTGTTTCAATGTTGATATATTCATTTAAATATTTCCTGATGTCGTCTTCTAAATCCAGCTTTCCTTCTTTCCAGAGAAGAAGAATAGACATAACGGTAAATTCTTTGGAAATCGATGCGACATGGAAAATACTTTCTTTATGGATTTTTAATTTATTTTCAAGATTTCCATATCCAAAACATTTTTCGTAAAGAGTTTTACCGTGCTGGCGAATCAATACCTGAGCGCCAGGGCAAAGACCGCGATCCCACATACGGAAAAGCTGATCTAATTGTTCTGTCATATTTGAATTCATTACAAAAATACTCCTTCTGATAAATTATTTTTTTAGAATTTTTTCGAATGCATAAAGCCAGTTTTTGCCTGAAAGCAGAGAAATCCGTTCATCTGAATAATTATGTTCTTTCATATCCAGCAGGAAATCTGGAATGTCTGCGTGACCGCCGGACAGAATATCGAAAGGATACTCCGGCATCAGAGATAAGTCTTGTGCGGAACTATTCTTTAAGAAGAGATCGCAAAAGTCAAATCCGAAACCGACATGCTGTTCTCCCATTACCTCAATCATGTAATCTAAGTGTGCAAGCATTTGCCGGCGGTCAGGTGTGCTGCCGGCATCTGCGTTAATGATACTGCAGGCATTCAGTCCTACCACACCTCCGCGTCTGGAAATTTCTGCTAAATGCTCGTCTTTTAAATTTCTGTTGTTATGAGCAACTGCCCGTGCATTAGAATGCGATGCGATTAGTGGGCAGGAGGTAATGGATAAGACATCATCCACGCCCTCGTCACTTAAATGACTGAGATCAATGATCATGTTTAAGGATTCAGCTTCTTTTACAAGCATTTTTCCAAAGTCGGTCAGACCACCTTTTTTGGCGTTCCCGGTAAAATCACAGCCGTCAGCTGCCATATTTCTGCGGCTCCAGGTAAGTCCCAGTCCTCTTACGCCTGCGGCGTAGAAAGCATGTAACATGAGGCAGGAGCTTATCGGTTCTGCTCCTTCAAACGAGAGAAGGATACCGACTTTATTTTCCGAAGCGGCTTTTACAAAGTCATCTGCGCTCGTGCAAAGCATAAGAAGGTCCGGACTTTCGCTTATCTCACAGTGGAGAGCGGCAATCTGTTCCATAGCGATTGAAATACCTCCATAAGGCAGGTACTGGCTATCTACAAAGAGGGAGGCAACGACTCCCGTCACGTTTCCTTTTTTAAAAGCTGGATAGTATAATCTTTCAATGACCTTATGCTCGCCGTTTTTGCGGCGTACAGCGACATCACTGAGTAAGTCAAAATGTCCATCAATAATATATTTCATAATCGTGTTTTCCTTAATAAACTAATTGTGAAAAGTAAACAATTATAGTAGCTTCTTCATCTGATGTATTCATGTAGTTATGTAAACAATTTTTAGGAATATAGAAACTGTCACCCTCGTGGATTACATAAGTACTGTTATCCATACGGAGTTCCAGTTCCCCTTTCAGGAGCAGGAGACTCTCGTCATAATTACCATGTGAAATCATCTGCTCAGTCACCCAGGTGTTAGGGTTTAATCTCACAATAAGTCCGGTCATTTGTGCTTCTTTTGAGTCCGGAAGTTTAGAAGGTGTAAAAATGGAGTAGGAAACATCGATTTCCGGGATTTTCATTGGAATTCGTTTTTCTTTTCTCACTAAATAAGTTTCTTTTGAATTATTTTTCTCTTCAGATGACTCAACAGAGAGTTCAGAGTCACCCATGATTAACCATACTTCTGAACAATCTAAGCAGGCTGCAATTTTTCTAAGTGCCACGAGTGAAGGAGATTTTAAATCTCTTTCAATTTGTGATATATGACCTATTGTGTATCCGGTAGCTTCAGCTACCTCTTTGAGCGTGAGCCCTCTTTTTTTTCGCATTTCGCGAATTCGGCTTCCATACATGATCCCGCTCCTCCTTTCGCAATTCAAGTATAAAAACTAGCGGTTTTTGATTGCTTTTTCAATGCGGGCAAGAGCTTCCTGAAGTTGAGCGCGTGGACAGCCAATATTTAATCGCATATAAGTGCTGCACTGAGCACCGAAACGATATCCAGGATTCATTTTTACCTTTGCTTTTTCTAAGAAAAATTGATTTAATTCGTCATTTTCCAGATTAAGCTTTGAACAATCAAGCCACAGAAGATATGTTCCTTCAGGTGACCAAACGCTGATTTCCGGAATATTTTCTCTGATATATTCCACGGTGAAATCTCTGTTAGCTTCGAGATATTGAAGCATTTCTGTAAGCCATTCCTCGCCTTTTGTATATGCGGCAGTCAGCGCTGTCATACCGAAAACGTTATCCCCCAGATCAAACGCATTATAGGTTGCGTCATACGCATTGTATAATTTCTTGTTCGGAATAACAACATAAGATTGACAAAGACCGGCAACATTAAAGGTTTTACTCGGTGCAAAAGCTGTGATTGTATGTTCCATAGCATATTCTGATACGGATGCCATCGGGGTATGGTGTTTTCCGCCATATACGAAATCGGCATGGATCTCATCTGAAATAATATACAGCTCATGGCGTTCGGCGATTTTAGCAACTTCCAAAAGTTCTTCTTTTGTCCATACACGACCAGCCGGATTATGAGGATTACACATCATGATCGCTTTGCAGCGGTTGTCGATCTGTGCTTCCAGACGCTCGAAGTTAATGGAATAACGTCCGTTTTCATCACAATCTAACTGGTGATTAATGATAACACGTCCATTTTCTTCAATCGAAGAGTAGAATGGATGATAAACAGGTGTCATGATCACAATACGATCCCCAGGTGTTGTCAGAGATAAAAGACTCATAACAAGAGCAGGAACAACGCCGGGACTGAAACCTAACCATTCGCTCTGAATATCCCAGTGATAACGTCTTCCTACCCAGGATACGATGGCATCTTTTAATTCTTTGCTGTGATGAGTATATCCATAAACAGGATGATCTAAACGTTTCTGCATTGCTTCGCGAATTTCCGGAGCTGCTGCAAAATCCATGTCTGCTACCCACATCGGAATGACATCTTCCGGAATATTGTATTCCCATTTATTACAAGATGTGCCGCGTCTGTCGATGATTTCATCAAAATTATATTTTCCCATTTTCTTTTTCTCCTTCGAAATTTTTAGTTAGCTGTTCCTGCAAGACCGGTAATTGCAGAGATGCCACATTCTAATTCATGCATGTTATCGCATGTGATTTCTACTTCTGTACCGCTTAAGCGTTTCATGCGAGGAATTTGTGCAACAGTGTCGGCCATTGCTGTTGATTTGAATTCAAATCCCAGTTTGATCGGAGTTGTAACTTCATATAAAGGAATTTTGCTCAAATCGGAATCAAGAACTTCTTTTACTGCAGAAATCGTATTTTCCCTGAGAACTTTTTGTGGTGGGAATTTTGCTGCATAGCGTGACAGAGCTTCTTTAGTTGTTACGAATTTTACCCATGGCATCATTTCTTTGTCTATAAGCTGTTTGCGAAGACCGGAATCACCGATGATAAGCCCTACCGGAACCTTATAAGAAGCAGCAAGTGCTGCGTTCGTTGTGCTTTCGTTCATATAGGTCCCGTTGATCTTAAGGCTGGAAACAACTCTTCCGTAGAAGCTGTGATCCATATTGGCGAAATCTTCTCCCGGACCGGCATGATATCCGGCCAGAAATACAACATCGTAGGTTTCATCCAGGCAAGACATCATGTACTGTCTTCTTGGAGAACCGCTTACTAAGCTGATACGTTCATCCATCTGGCAAAGTTCATCATAGGAAAGGTTCGTTCCGCTTCCGTGAGAGTCAGAAATGGTGATTTCCCCAATCTCCTCATTTCTGGAAGAAGCATGAATTCCTTCGATGATCCAGCGTACCTGATTGTGTAAAGCGCGGCGGAAGGAAGGAACCTCATCGCGTTCCTGGGATGGAGAAGTGATACCAGCCATTCCTTCCATGTCTACAGAAATGTAGATTTTTAGTGCTTTCTTCATAAGAAAATCCTCCTTTATGTAATTTATTTGTTTTCTTATAGAAAAACAAAACATACAGTTGTTAAAATATTATAAAACAATAAAAGAATTGTGTCAATATCTTGACATAATATACAAAAAGAATTATACTGTCAGTAATAATTATACTGTGAGTAAAAAACACAGAAAAAATCTTTTTCGTAAAACGAAACTCAAAAAAAGGATGTAAAGGAGGAGAAATGTATGAAAAAGAAAAATTTAGCGTTGTTTTTAGCACTAACGATGGTTGCCGCTAGTTTTGTGGGATGCGGTGACAAAAAAGCTTCTGACAATGGATCGGCAAAACAGGAAGCAGAAACGGAAACTGAAGGATTAGAAGAGGGAAGATACCTTATGTGGAGATTGGATTCTGAACCAAAGCAGTGGGATCCAACGAACAATTCAGCATCCGTATCGGACGCAATTTGCAAGCAGTTGTTTGAAGGCCTCACCGTATCAACATCTGATGGCTTTAAACCGGGTATCGCAGAAAAATGGGATGTTTCAGAGGATGGAAAAACATACACATTCCATTTGAGAAAAGATGCGAAATGGTCAGACGGAAGCCCGGTAACAGCGAAAGACTTCGAATACTCCTGGAGAAGAATTTGTGATCCGAATTTTGCATCTGAAGCACTTCAGGCCATCACAGATTATGTTGTAGGTGGTACCGAATATTTTGAGGGAACAGGTGAGTATGATGATATCAAAGCAACAGCGATTGATGATTATACATTTGAAGTTGTTTTGAAGAATGCAACACCGTTCTTCCCACAGTTAGTTGCCAATGACGTATACCTTCCTATTAAAAAAGAAGCAGTGGAAGCAGCAGGTGAAGGATGGGAGAAGAAACCGGAATCAGCAATCAGTAACGGAGCATTCTGCTTAGAAGAATATCAGGTTGGATCTCATTTATTACTGAAAAAGAATCCTTACTACTATGCAGCAGACGAAGTAAAACTTCCTGGTATCAAAGCAGTATTTATTACAGATGATAATACCGCATATCAGGCATATCAGGCAGGTGAGATCGATGTTATGGATCACCTTCCGGCAGAACAGATTCCACAGATTGTTGCTGAAGATCCATATGTAATTGTCAGTGCCGATACAGGAGCACAGTTCCTGAATTTCAACGTAGATAAAGCACCATTTGATAATGTTCATGTAAGAAAAGCAGTTGCCAAGGCAATCGACAGAAAGCAGATCACAGAACAGGTATTAAAGGATGGTTCTATCCCGGCAAGTAACTTTATTGCTCCGACATGCCAGAAGACAGACGGTACACATTTCCGTGAACTTGAAGCAGATGGATATCCGGCAGAAGAATATGGAATCGATCCGCGTCAGGCTAAGGTAGAAGATGCGCAGGCAGAACTTGCAGAAGCAGGTTATCCAAACGGAGAGGGATTCCCGGAGGTAGAAATCACATATGCGAATACGGAAAAGAACAAGAGACTTTGTGAAGCAATTCAGCAGATGTTGGAAACAAATTTAAATATCAAAGTAAAACTTCGCGCAGAAGAATCAAGTGTATTCAGCTCTACAAAGAGTAAAGGTGATTACGAGATGGCTCCTGGTGGATGGACAAATAACCCATACGATGCAAGTGGACTTATTAAACTTTTCTATTCTCAGAATGGTAATAATACATGCCAGTGGAGATGGAGAGAATACAAAGGTGCTCCGCACGATACAACATTAAATCCTGGTAACAAAGCATTTGATGAAGCAGTTGATAAAGCAATGGCTTCATTAGGCGAAGAAAGAGATGCAGCCTGGGAAGAGGCAAATAAAGTGCTTATGGATGAGATGCCGATCACAGCACTTTATTACCCATCTTTCGTAGCTCTTGTAAATGAAGATCAAGTAGAAAATGTTGAACTTACATTGGGCAATTCATTTATGTTCAGCCATGCTGAAATCGTTGAGTAGTTGTTGACTTTAGGAAGACCGAGAAGTACCTTGCTTTTCGGTCTCCCTATTCTTAGAGGAGAAGTAATATGCTGAGATATATAGCGAAAAGAGTACTTTCTGCGATTATTACGATCTGGTTCATTATGACGATGACATTTATATTAATGAATGCAATTCCAGGTGACCCATTTGCCAGCGAAAAAATGAACGACCCGGTAATTATTGCAAATATGAAAGCAAAATATGGTTTAGACAAACCGATCATTGAGCAGTATGGAACATATATGCGGAACTATATGCATGGGGATTTTGGTATTTCTTTTATGAAAAAAGGAATCACAACCAATGATATTATTTCAGCAGGATTTCCATATTCTTTAGCAATCGGTATTTGGGCTTCGTTAGTTATTTTAGGTTTCGGA
Organism: Coprococcus sp. AM97-35; assembly: GCF_027697525.1. Taxonomy (NCBI): domain Bacteria; kingdom Bacillati; phylum Bacillota; class Clostridia; order Lachnospirales; family Lachnospiraceae; genus Coprococcus; species Coprococcus sp. AM97-35. Next base: position 37,451 of record NZ_JAQESL010000014.1, read on the forward strand.
ATATTTTTTGGTATTATTGCCGCATTGAGGCAAAATAAATTTGTAGATCGAGTCTTGATGGTGCTATCAACCCTAGGGGCGACAATCCCAAGCTTTGTATTTGCAACAGGATTCTTATATCTGTTCAGCAAGATTTTAGGATGGGTACCATCGTTTGGTGTGAATAGCTGGAAGGGATATATTGGACCGGTTATAGTCAGTGCATTATTCTCACTGGCATATGTTGTACGACTGACAAGAACTTCTACGTTGGATGTTCTGAATCAGGATTATATTCGTACAGCAAGGGCAAAGGGACTTCCTGAATGGAAGGTACTTGGAAAACATGCATTAAGAAATGCATTGCTTCCGGTTGTAACTTATATCGGACCGATGTTTGCTGCATTGATTACAGGATCTTTCGTAGTAGAAAAGGTATTTGGTATTCCTGGAATCGGAAACTTATTTACAAACAGTATCCTTAACCGAGACTATACATTGATTATGGGTATTACTGTATTTTTCTCAGTTATTCTTGTAATCTGCATTTTAGTAGTCGATATTCTGTATGTATTAATTGACCCACGTATTAAATATCAGTAAAACAGGTGAGAAAATATGAGCGAAAAAAATAATGTTATCTCTCCGGAATTATGGGCACCGTTGGAACAGGAAGAAAAAAATGCTGAGAAAATGGAAAGGCCTAGTCTTACTTTTTTACAAGACGGATGGAGAAGATTAAAATCCAATAAAATAGCGATCCTTTCTTTGATCGTAATTGCTTTGATTACAATCGGAGCTATTTTTATCCCAATGTTTTGGAAATATGATTATAAGACACAGAATCTGGAATTAGCGAATATTCCGGATGTAATGAAAGTATATCCGCTTGACAACGGAAAAAATATTTATGTAACACCACAGTATACAGTTGTTGTGGTTGACAAAAAAGGAAATCTTGAAGGACTTGCAGAAGTAAAGAATAAAGATGTCAATGGAAAGAAAAATTTCTTTACGGTCGGAAACAGTGAAATCTGTGTTGATTATAGTGGTTATTCAGATGCAAGTAAAGAGTATAAAAAATTAGAAAAAGAAAGCAGCAAAAAAAGATTTAGATACAGTAGCGATCAAAGGAATTAAATATCTTGAAAACTATTATGCAGGAAGCGATGTGACAGAGGTTACAATTGAAGAAGCCAAAAGTATTTTGGAAAACAAGATAGAAAGAACAGTGATCACTTGTGATGGTGAGAAGCTCACAAAGCAGGAGAAGATAAAAAATAAAACCTATCTGCTTGGAACAGATGGTCTTGGGAGAGATTTGTTTATCCGTATTGTATATGGTGCACGTATTTCTCTTTTGGTTGGTCTGTTTGCGGCATTTATCAACTTTGTGGTTGGTGTATTCTACGGTGCGATTGCAGGTTACTGCGGTGGAACAGTTGATAATATCATGATGCGTATTATTGATGTTTTGGACTCCATTCCGATGACGTTGTATGTTATTTTGATCATGGTTGTAGTAGGACCTGGTATTTCTTCGATCATTATCGCATTAGGTTTGACATTCTGGGTTAAAATGGCCCGTATCGTCAGAGGACAGGTTCTGACGCTGAAACAGCAGGAATTTGTCAAAGCAGCGATTGTAACAGGAGCAGATACAAAGAGAATTATTGTGAAACACTTAATCCCGAATATGATGGGACCTATCATGGTAAATATGGCAATGCAGATTCCAAGTGCAATTTTCAACGAGGCATTCCTGAGCTTCGTAGGTCTTGGTATTTCTGCACCGATGGCTTCCTGGGGTACTTTGTGTAATGACGCTTTAGCAGGAATTTATGTATATCCATATCAGATGGTATATCCGGCGATTGCCATTTCAGTTACAATTCTTACATTTAACTTATTGAGTGATGGTTTAAGAGATGCATTCGATCCAAAACAGCGTAAGTAAGGAGGAAAAGCAAATGAGTGAAAAATTATTAGATGTAAAAAATTTACATACCTCTTTCTTTACGCATTTAGGAGAGGTGCAGGCAATCCGTGATGTCAGTTTTGGATTAGATAAAGGCGAGATCATTGGTATTGTAGGTGAATCGGGCAGTGGGAAGAGCGTTACATCACTTTCTATTATGGGACTGCTTGCATATCCGGGAAGAGTAAAGAAAGGGGAGATTCTCTTTAACGGAGAGGATCTTTTGAAAAAGAAAAAAAGTGAGATGCGTAAGATTCAGGGGGATCACATTGCCATGATCTTCCAGGATCCGATGACATCTTTGAATCCATTATTTAAGATTGGTGATCAGATTACAGAAGCCATTCTGACACACCATAAAATTAAAAAAGAAGATGCAAAAAAACGTGCACTTGAAATGTTGAAACTGGTAGGTATTCCTTCACCGGAAAAAAGATTTCATTCCTACCCACATGAGTTTTCAGGCGGTATGAGACAGAGAGCAATGATCGCGATGGCGCTTTCCTGTGAGCCGGAGCTTCTGATCGCAGACGAGCCGACAACCGCGCTGGATGTTACCATTCAGGCCCAGGTACTGGCTCTTATGAAAGAATTAAATGAAAGACTTGGAACAGCTACTATTTTGATCACACATAACTTAGGATGTGCATCAAGTATCTGTGACAGAATCATCGTTATGTATGGCGGAAAAATTATGGAAGAAGGAACAACAGAAGAAATCTTCTATGAACCGCACCATCCATATACCATGGGACTTTTGAACTCTGTACCAAAAGTAACCGGAGAAGCATCAAAAGAAAGACTGGTTCCGATTCTTGGAACACCGCCGGATATGCTTCATCCACCGACAGGCTGCCCGTTTTATCCGCGATGCAAATATGCAATGAAGGTATGCGCATCCATGCCGGTGCCGGAACAGTATATCAGTGATACACATCGTGTAAGCTGTTTTATGTGCCATCCGCAGGCACCTCGGAACGAAGAGTACGAAAGTCAGAAAGGAGGAATCCGACATGCCAAATAATACACTTCTGGAAGTAAAAGACCTGAAAATGTATTTTGAGAATAAAAAAGGATTTTTAGGTAAAAAAATCGAGTATGTAAAAGCAGTGGACGGAGTTTCCTTCAAAATTCAAAAGGGAGAAACAATCGGACTTGTAGGAGAGTCCGGATGTGGAAAATCTACAACCGGATATTCCATCATGCGTCTCTATAAACCGACAGCAGGAGAAATCATATTTGATGGGAAAGATATTGCACAGTTGAGCGCAGCCGAAGTATGGCCATATAGAAAAAGAATGCAGATGATCTTTCAGGATCCATATGCATCTCTGAATCCTCGTATGACGGTTTCAGATATTATCGGTGAGCCACTGGATATTTATCATCTTTATGAAGGTAAGGAAAGACAGGAACGCATCTATGAATTGTTGAATACAGTTGGTCTTGGAAAAGACCATGCCAGCCGTTATCCTCATGAATTTTCAGGTGGACAAAGGCAGCGTGTCGGGATTGCAAGAGCACTTGCGGTAAATCCGGATTTTGTAGTCTGCGATGAGCCTATTTCGGCACTTGATGTCAGTATTCAGGCACAGGTAGTAAATATGCTTGAAGATCTGCAGGCAAGTCTTGGACTTACTTATTTGTTTATTGCACATGATCTTTCTATGGTCAGACATATTTCCCAAAAAGTAGGTGTTATGTATCTTGGATCTCTGGTAGAATTTGCGGAGACAGAAGAATTGTACGAACAGACACTGCACCCATATACAAAAGCATTGATGTCAGCGGTTCCTGAACTTGATCCTGCGATCAGTAAAACTAAGAAACCGGTTATGCTGCAAGGGGATGTCCCAAGTCCGATTGATACACCGGTTGGATGTAAATTTGCATCCAGATGCCCATATGCTACCAAACGCTGTCATGAAGAAAGACCAATCTTCAGAAATGTTGGAAATGAACATTATGTAGCCTGTCATCTGGTAGAATAATGCATAATTAAAGAGGAAATGAAAATATGAAATACAATTTTGATGAGCCTGTTGACAGAAGCAAAAACCGTTCTGCAAAATATGATGAAAGGGTAAAGAATTTTGGGACAGATGATGTGATTCCGCTTTGGATTGCAGATATGGATTTCAAGACAGCGCAGCCTATTATTGATGCATGTAAAAAGAAAGCGGAAGAAGGAATCTGGGGTTATACATCCCGCCCAGATAGTTATTTTAAAGCGTATGCCGACTGGCAGTTAAGAAGAAACGGATGGGCACTTGATACAAACTTATGTAGCTGGTGTTTAGGTGTGGTTCCGGCTCTTGCAGCGATCATTAAGCTATTTACAAAGAAAGAAGAAAAGGTTTTAATTCAGCCACCGGTTTATCCGGAATTTTTCGAAATCACAGAAAATACAGGGAGAGAACTTGTACAAAATAACTTTCTTGAGCATGACGGAGTGTGGGAAGTAGATTTTGAAGATTTTGAAAAGCAGGTAAAAGATCCCGCAGTGAAACTCTTCATTTTATGTAATCCACATAATCCGCTTGGACGCGTATGGTCCCAAGATGAGCTGTCTAAAATGCTGACACTTTGCTTTGAAAATGATGTTCAGGTAGTTTCGGATGAAATTCATTCGGATCTCATATTTCATGGAAAAAAACATATTCCGGCAGCAATTGTTGTCCCAGAAGCAGCTGATAAGGTGATCACATGTATTTCCGTGACAAAAACATTTAACCTGGCAGGACTTCAGGCATCAACCACGGTATTCCCAAATCTGGAAATGAAGAAAAAGTTCGACGGATATTGGGGTGGAATGGATATACATAGAAACAATGCGTTTAGTTCTGTTGCAATGGAAGCAGCATTGAATGAGGGCGAAGAGTGGTTGGAACAACTCCTTGCGTATATTTCTGGAAATCTTGATTATATATGTGATTATTTTGAAAAAAAGATTCCTCTGATCAAAGCAAATATGCCGGATGCAACCTATCTTGTGTGGCTGGACTGCAGAGCACTGCATATGGATAATGAAGAATTAAAGGATTTTATGATTCATAAGGCAGGGCTTGGATTAAATGACGGTTCGTCTTTTACAAGGACAATGAACGGGTTTATGCGGTTGAATGCAGCTTGTCCGAGATCTGTTCTAGAGAAAGCATTGAAGCAATTAGAGGATGCGGTTAATAGTCTGAATAATTGATTGGAGGAAAAAGAAATGCATGAATTAACACAATTAATTAAAGAGGATATGCGTCCGGCTCTTGGGGTAACAGAGCCGGGAGCGATCGCGTATGCGGTTTCAAAGGCAAAATCTTATGTTCCGGGAGAACTGGAACAGGTTACGCTTTTACTAAATAGTGGAATGTATAAAAATGCATATACATGTGGTATTCCGAACAGTCATTTTTACGGAAATGAATACGCAGCAGCTTTAGGGGCGGTAGCAGGAAAACCGGAAAAAGAGCTGGAGAGCCTTGCTAATGTAACAGAAGCCGACAATGTGGCAGCAGAGCAATTGGTAAAAGACGGAAAAATCGTTGTGAAAATGAGCGAGATCACGAGCCGTATTTTTATCGAAGCCCGCGTAAAGACAACAGGCGGAGAGGCTATGGTTCGGATCCGCGATGCTCATACGAATATTGTTCGCATTGAGGCAAATGGAGAGGTGGTTCTGGAGAAGAAAGAAGCTTCCGAAGAATGTGCTCATGAAGAGAAACCACTGATCCATAATTATACACTAAAACAGATTTACGAATATGCAAAAGAAGTTCCGGCAGAGGAAATTGAATTTATCAAGGCTGCCTATGATATGAACTATGCCTTGTTCGAAGAAGGGATTCAGAATCCAAGAACGACATATGCACGTTATCTGCTTGAGAAAAATGGTGGAAAGATTATTTCTGATAATGAGTTAAATACAGCATCCTTACTTTGCAATGCAGCAATCGAGGCACGTGTGATCGGACTCGACAGACCGGCCATGAGCATTACCGGTTCCGGGGCACATGGAATTATTGCAACCATGCCTCTTTACGGTGTTTGCAAGATCCGTGGATTAAGCGATGAAACCTTATATCGTGCCACCGCATTAAGCTATCTTATCTGCATGTATATCAAAGAATATTCCGGTAAGCTTTCTGCTTTCTGTGGCTGCGGCATTGCTGCCGGTACAGGAATGGCCTGTGCGTTGGTTCTCCTTCATGGAGGTGATGAGCATGCCATGGCGAGAACGATCAACAACATGTCCAGCAGTATTACGGGTATGATCTGTCACGGCGGAAATAAGGGCTGTACGATGAAAGGTGTTGTGGCAGTGAACGCTGCATTCCAATCGGCAGACTTTGCGATGCATGATATTTTTATTGATGATATTCATGGAATCAATGGTTTTACACCGGAAGATACGATGCGGCATATGGGAGAAATCGCTTCGCCAGGCATGATTGGAACTGAGAAGACAATCGTGGATATTCTGCAGGAAAAAGGAGAATAGAAGATAGAAAAAGAAAAAGTCTTTGAATTGATTTAAAACATCAGTTCGAAGGCTTTTTTGTGTAAAAAAGAAAACAGATACATATTTCACTGTACAAAACATTGTTTAGTAAAATTGTAAATTGTATAACATGTCGGAAAAAAGTTTCGTTTTCAAAGAGTATTGCAATGAAATGCACAAAATGATAAGCTTGGAATGTACAAAACGAGTTTACTAAAGACTTTAGATAAAGCAGGTATGAAAAATCGACTTGTTAGTTTGATTTTGCAAAAGAATAATCAGGAAAAAGAAAGATACATAGAGGTTGCTGAAAGAATAGCACGTGAGAAGGATTATGGTCTTGTTATTGGATATGAAAAAGAATGGTAGTATATTATAGAATTGTATAGTAATAGAAAGGAGCAATCAAACCATGGATTTCAAATACTGCAAACTGGAAATTTTCATTCCGGAAACGCACTTGCCTGCATTACAAAGAGCTCTGCAGGAAGTAGATGCAGGACATATCGGTAACTACGATTCCTGTATGTCATCGAGCGAGGTAACCGGGTATTGGCGTCCGCTTGAAGGATGTAATCCGTATATAGGAAACACAGGTGAGATCAGTAAAGAGCCTGAAGTGAAAGTGGAGGTAACAGTGTTTACCGAAGCGGTTGACAAGACAATTGAAGCAGTCAAAAAGGTCCATCCTTATGAAGAACCGGTGATCAATGCGATTCCGATTTTGCGGACTTCATTCTAAGTTTTTGTTTTAACAATATTGTCAATAAGGTAACGAAAAAGTTGCATAAAGAAAAACAGTTTAAATTAAATAACAGTCCTGTTTATGACATGAAAATTGTAGAAATCATACAAAAAGTATATTTTTTTAAAAAATAATTGAAAAAATTTATGCAATATGATATAGTGAAGCCAGTTGAGGAAGTAATTGAATTGAAGAGAGATGCCGTGACAGGAGAGCGAATGTAAGAGAGACAGCCGGAAGGCTGTTGGTAGGCAACGCTCTTTTTTTGTACTCTAAAAGCGGCAAAAGGGTGATATGATGAGCAGATTTTTTTATGAAGCAGTAGAAGAGAATCCGATCATTGCAGCAGTAAAGAACATGGATGATTTAAAAATCTGCTGTTCTTTGGAAGATATCCGGGTTGTGTTTATTTTATTTGGAGATGTCTGTTCGATTCGTGAGATCGTCCAACAGATAAAAGATTCCGGGAAGGTTGCGATGGTTCATGTAGATCTGATAAGCGGTCTTAGCAGTAAGGAAATTGTCGTAGATTTTATCCGGAAAAATACAGAAGCAGATGGAATAATTTCCACAAAAGCTGCATTGATTAAAAGGGGGAAGGAACTTAAGATGTTCACAGTCCTAAGATATTTCCTTCTGGATTCGATGGCATATGAGAATATCAGGCAGCAACAGCACGCCGTGAAGCCTGATTATATCGAAGTACTTCCGGGGGTGATGCCGAAGGTGATCGGAAAAGTCTGTAAAATGTCAAAGACGCCGATCATTGCAGGCGGTCTGATCTCGGACAAAGAATCTGTGATGGCGGCACTTTCAGCTGGAGCGATCGCAGTTTCATCTACGAATCACGAAGTCTGGAAAATGTAAAACAAAAGTAACAGGAGTAATGTATTTAAACAAAGTACAGGTATTTGAGGATGAGTAAGTAGCGAAGCGGCATAGAATATCCGCTTTACTATAAAACATGCAAAGCAACGATTTTTATTTTAAAGGAGGAAAAAAGAGTATGGCTAAGTATGTAATGGCACTGGATGCGGGAACAACAAGTAACAGATGTATCCTGTTCAATGAAAAAGGAGAAATGTGCAGCGTTGCACAGAGGGAATTCACACAGTATTTCCCGAAACCGGGCTGGGTTGAACATGATGCAGATGAGATCTGGGCAAGTATGCTTGGTGTAGCCGTTGAAGCAATGAACATGATTGGGGCAGAAGCAGAGGACATTGCAGCAATCGGTATTACGAACCAGAGAGAGACAACCATCGTCTGGGACAAAGAGACAGGAGAGCCGATCCATCATGCAATCGTATGGCAGTGCCGCAGAACTTCTGAGTATTGTGACAGTCTGAAGGAAAAAGGACTTACCGATAAATTCAGAGAAAAAACAGGACTTGTTATCGACGCGTATTTCTCAGGAACAAAGGTAAAATGGCTTCTTGACAATGTGCCGGGAGCAAGAGAGAGAGCAGAAAAGGGAGAATTATTATTCGGTACAGTTGAGACATGGCTGATCTGGAAACTGACAAAAGGTGCAGTTCATGTAACGGATTATTCAAACGCTTCCCGTACGATGCTGTTCAATATCAATACGCTTGAATGGGATGATGAGATCCTTGCAGAGCTGAACATTCCGAAATGCATGCTTCCAGAACCAAAACCGTCAAGCTGTGTATATGGAGAAGCAGATCCTTCTTACCTCGGTGGACCGATTCCAATCGCAGGAGCAGCAGGAGACCAGCAGTCCGCACTGTTTGGACAGACATGCTTCAATGCAGGCGAAGCAAAGAATACATATGGAACCGGATGTTTCATGCTGATGAATACCGGTGAGAAACCGATCTTCTCAAAGAACGGACTGGTAACAACCATCGCATGGGGACTGGATGGAAAAGTAAATTACGCACTGGAAGGTTCAATTTTCGTGGCAGGAGCTGCAATCCAGTGGCTGAGAGATGAACTTCGTATTATTGATTCCGCACCGGATTCAGAATACATGGCTAAGAAAGTAAAAGATACAAACGGATGCTATGTAGTACCTGCATTTACCGGACTTGGAGCACCGCACTGGGATCAGTATGCAAGAGGAACGATCGTAGGAATTACACGTGGTGTTAATAAATATCACATTATCCGCGCAACTCTGGAATCCCTTGCTTATCAGGTAAATGATGTTCTGGAAGCAATGAAGGCTGACTCCGGAATTGAACTTGCAGCACTTAAGGTTGATGGTGGAGCAAGTGCAAATGATTTCCTGATGCAGACACAGTCTGACATCATCAATGCACCGGTTAACCGTCCACAGTGTGTAGAGACAACCGCAATGGGAGCTGCTTATCTTGCAGGTCTTGCAGTTGGATACTGGGCAAGTAAAGAGGATGTTATTAAGAATTGGGCAATTGATAAGACATTCGAGCCAAAGATTTCAGATGAAGAAAGAGAAAAACGGATCAAAGGCTGGAATAAGGCTGTCAAATATGCTTACGGATGGGCGAAAGAAAATTAGATTTTGACAGTAAAAAGGAAATGAAAACAGGACATTGAATAGGGAAAAGGGGGACTTATTATGTTACCTTATATAGCAGAGTTTCTTGGAACAATGATACTTATTATTCTTGGAGATGGAGTAGTAGCAAATGTGAACCTTAACAAATCCGGTATGAAAGGTGCCGGTGCGGTTCAGATTACATTTGCCTGGGGTCTTGCAGTTCTGCTTCCGGCATTTATTTTCGGAGAGGCTTCAGGAGCTTCCTTTAATCCGGCACTTACGATCGCACTTGCAGTGGACGGAAGTTTTGCATGGTCGATGGTTCCTGGATATATCATCGCTCAGATTGCAGGAGCATTCGTAGGAGGATGCATCGTTTATTTACTTTTCAAAGGACAGTTTGACGCAACAGAAGATCCGGGAACAAAGCTTGGTGTATTCTGTACAGGACCTTCGATTGCAAACACAGGACTGAATATTTTCAGTGAGGCAGTTGGAACATTTATCCTTGTATTTGCGATCAAAGGAATTGGAAACGTGACAGGACTTTCCACAGGCGTTGACAAATTATTTGTATTCGGAATTATCGTATCAGTAGGTATGTCACTTGGCGGACTGACCGGTTATGCGATCAACCCGGCAAGAGATCTTGGACCAAGACTTGCACACGCAGTACTTCCAATTAAAGGAAAAGGTGATTCAAACTTCGGATACGGTCTGGTTGTACCGATCATCGGACCAATCATCGGAGCAATCGCAGCAGTATTACTGTATGGGGCAATTCCGTGGTAAAAGTTCAGAATTGAAAATGGTAATGGCATGAGATGAGAGAGCCTGACAGGATAACCGCATAGGGAAATGCGTTTACTTGGCAGGCTCTTTTTCATAAGCAGGAAGTTCAGGAAGAAAAAACAGTTATTAAGGAGTGATCTGGGAATGTATGATGTAATAATTATCGGAGCTGGAGTATCCGGTGCAGCAACAGCAAGAGAGCTGTCACGTTATAAAGTGAAGGCATGTGTAATCGAAAAAGAAGAGGATGTATGCTGTGGTACTTCTAAGGCAAACAGTGCAATTGTCCATGCCGGTTATGATGCGGCAGAAGGATCGCTGATGGCAAAACTGAATGTCAGGGGAAATCAGATGATGGAGCAGCTTTCAAAGGATCTGGATTTCCCATTTAAGAAAAATGGCTCACTGGTTGTATGTCTGCATGAAGAGGATATGCCGAATCTTCAGGCACTGTATGACCGAGGCGTTGCAAATGGTGTTAAGGAGTTAAGAATTCTTAACCGTGAGGAATTGAAAGAAATGGAACCGAATATTTCCGATCAGGCGTATGCCGCACTTTATGCACCGACAGCCGGAATTGTATGTCCGTTTAATCTGAACATTGCAATGGCTGAGAATGCAAATGTAAATGGTGTGGAGTTCAAATTTGATACGGAAGTTACGGATCTTAAACCAATAGATGAAGGATGGGAGATCCATACAAATAACGGGGTTTTCCGGACAAGGTATGTGGTAAATGCAGCCGGAGTCTATGCAGACAAGTTTCATAATATGGTAAGTGAGAAGAAGATCCATATTACCCCTAGAAGAGGAGATTACTGTCTGCTTGATAAGAGTGCGGGAAGTCATGTGAGCAAGACGATTTTTGCACTTCCGGGAAAATATGGAAAAGGTATTCTGGTTGCACCGACGGTTCACGGTAATCTGATCCTTGGACCAACGGCGATCGATATCGAAGATAAAGAAGGAACCAATACAACAAGAGAAGGTCTGGATCAGGTGATCGAAAGGGCAGAGATGAATGTAAAAAATATTCCGCTCCGTCAGGTGATTACTTCATTTGCCGGACTTCGTGCACATGAGGACGGACATGAGTTCCTGATCGGGGAAGTGGAGGATGCAAAAGGATTTATTGACTGTGCAGGCATTGAATCACCGGGTCTTACCAGTGCACCGGCAATCGGAGAAATGGTGGCACAGATCCTCAAAGATAAAATGAATCTGGAAGAAAAAGAAGATTTTATCGCAACAAGAAAGGGCGTTCTGGATCCGAATACACTCAGCAAGGAAGAAAGAATGGAACTGATCAAAGAGAAACCGGAATACGGAAATATTATCTGCCGTTGTGAAATGGTTACAGAAGGCGAGATCATGGATGCGATCAACAGACCGCTCGGCGCCAAATCTCTGGATGGGGTAAAACGCAGGACAAGAGCCGGAATGGGACGCTGTCAGGCAGGATTCTGTTCACCGAGAACGATGGAGATCCTGGCGAGAGAACGCCATGTGAGTATGTTCGAGATCACAAAATCCGGTGGAGATTCTAAAATAATCACAGGTACTAATAAGGATTCGTTATAAAAGGGAGGCATTGCATCATGAGAGCTTATGATATTGTTATCATTGGAGGAGGACCGGCGGGACTTGCGGCTGCAATTTCGGCAAAGAGAAGCGGAGTGGACAGTGTCCTGATCCTGGAAAGAGATAAAGAACTTGGCGGTATCCTGAATCAGTGCATCCACAACGGATTCGGACTCCATACATTTAAGGAAGAACTGACCGGACCGGAATATGCAGGACGTTTTATTGATCAGGCGAAAGAACTGAATATTGAATACAAGCTGAATACAATGGTTATGGATATCAGTCCACAGAAGGTTGTCACCGCAATGAACCGGGAGGAAGGTCTTTTCGAGATTCAGGCAAAGGCAGTTGTTCTGGCAATGGGGTGCCGTGAGCGTTCCAGAGGTGCACTTAATATTCCGGGCTATCGTCCGGCGGGTATTTTCTCAGCAGGTACGGCACAGAGACTGGTCAATATCGAAGGCTATATGCCGGGGCGGGAAGTTGTGATCCTTGGTTCCGGCGACATCGGATTGATCATGGCGAGACGAATGACATTTGAAGGCGCAAAGGTTAAGGTTGTTGCAGAGCTGATGCCGTATTCCGGAGGACTGAAGAGAAATATCGTACAGTGTCTGGATGATTATGACATTCCGCTGAAGCTGAGCCATACGGTTGTCGATATCAAAGGAAAAGAGCGTCTGGAAGGCATTACACTGGCACAGGTGGACAGTCACGGAAAACCAATTCCGGGAACTGAAGAAGAATACAGCTGTGATACGCTTCTTCTTTCCGTAGGATTGATCCCGGAAAATGAAATTTCAAGAGGCATGGGCGTGGATATGAACCCTGTCACATCAGGACCGAAGGTAAATGAGAGCCTGGAAACAAACATCGAAGGCGTATTTGCCTGTGGAAATGTCCTGCATGTGCATGACCTGGTTGACTTTGTATCGGAAGAAGCCGGAACTGCAGGAAGAAATGCTGCGGAATACGTCAAACAGGGAGAAGAACGCAGACAGGGCGGAAAAGAGATTAAAATGAATCCAGTCGAAGGTGTCCGTTATACAGTTCCGGGAACGATTAACGTAGACCGGATGGATGAAAAGCTGACCGTGCGTTTCCGCGTGGGCGGTGTCTATAAGAATTGTTATATCAGCGCATATTTTGATGATGAAAGAGTGATCCACAGAAAACGTCCGGTTGTTGCACCAGGTGAGATGGAAGAGATTAAGCTGACAAAAGAGCAGCTTCTGAAATATCCGGATCTGCAGACCATCACAGTAAAGATTGAGGAGGCGTAGACGATGGAAGAGAGAAAATTGACATGTATCGGCTGTCCGATGGGCTGTCCTCTTACAGTTGTAATGAATGGGGAAGAAGTAGTGAGCGTCACGGGAAATACCTGTAAACGCGGTGATGTATACGCAAGAAAAGAAGTGACGAATCCAACGAGAATCGTAACTTCGACCGTGCGGGTGTCCGGCGGAAGCATCGATATGGTATCGGTGAAGACGAAAGAAGATATCCCAAAGGGCAAGATCTTTGAATGTGTGAAGGCGCTCAAAGGAATTGAAGTCCCGGCTCCGGTTCATATTGGGGATGTGATTCTTGAAAATGTGGCGGACACGGGCGTGGATATTGTTGCAACGAAGAATGTTGAATAAAAGGAAAAGAAGGAGAAGTCCTGTATGGTGACGGAAAGGGTTGCCATATGGGACTTTTTTAATGTAAAAGACTGTGACTTTTGTTTGAAATTATGCAGAATACTTAACAAACTTAAAAAAATTACACATTTTTTGGAAGAAATTTATAAAACCAAAAAATTTTATACATTCACATAAAAAATGAATATAGTGAAAAAACAGGCGCCATTCTAAAATATTCACATAACAAAGAATCGTTTGAAATGAACGACAGGAGAATATGAAAGTTTAAGGGAGGAACGAGAAATGAAAAAAGCAAAATGCTTTAGTGACATCCATTACGACATTGGAAAAATTGATGACAAAATGTACTCGTCTTTTACAGAACATCTGGGACGAAGCATTTATACAGGAATCTACGAGCCGGGGCATCCAAATGCAGATGAAGACGGATATCGTAAAGATGTCATGGAATTAGTAAAAGAATTAGGCGTTCCGGTAATTCGTTATCCAGGTGGAAACTTTGTCTCATGCTATGACTGGCATGATGGAATTGGACCAAAAGAAAAAAGACCAAAACGTATGGATTATGCATGGTCAAGTATTGAAACAAACCAGTTCGGTATTGATGAATTTTGCCAGTGGGCAGAAAAAGTTGGTATTGAACCGATGATCGCAGTCAACCTTGGGACAGGAAGTATTAAAGATGCCGGCGATCTGGTTGAATATTGCAATCATCCGGGTGGAACCTATTGGAGTGATTTGAGAGCCCAGAACGGACATCCAGAACCATATAATATCAAATATTGGTGCCTTGGGAATGAGATGGAAGGAAGCTGGCAGGCAGGACATTTGTCAGCAGAAGATTATACAAAGAAAGCACTTGAAGCAGCAAAGATCATGAGATGGGTTGATCCTTCTATTAAACTGGTTGCCTGCGGAAGCAGTTATGAAATGTTACCAACCTATATGGAATGGGACAGAACAATGCTGACAGATCTTTATAATCAGGTTGATTATTTATCAACTCATAACTATACAATGAACTCTGGGCAGGGTACAACAAATTATCTTGCTTCCTATAAACAGCTGGATTCTCATATTAAAAACAGCGCAAAAGTTATTGAGTATGTAAAGGCTAAAAATCATTTTGATAAAGATTTAAAGATTTGTCTGGATGAATGGAATGTGTGGAATTTCCAGGACATCAAACTGGATTCTCTGGATGATTTAATGGGACTTACAACGTTCGAGATGACATCAGCTGGAAAATGGGAAATCGCGCCACCGATTCTGCAGGAAAAATACAGTCTGCTGGACGCAGTTGTTGTTGGAGGACTTGGAATTTCATTGCTGAACAATGCAGATACAGTTGAAATTGCCTGCCTGGCACAGCTTATCAATGTGATTGCTCCGATTACAACAATTCCGGGAGGCGGAATTTTCAAACAGGCGATTTATCATCCGTTCCATATGCTCAGCAAATATGGACATGGAACTGTTAAGAAAGCCATTGTGGATGCACCGAAATATCAGTGCGATTTAGGTGAATTAAATGTTGTTGAACCAGCAGTTATCTATAATGAGGAAAATGATGAAGTAAGAATCTTCGTTCTGAACTGCGATCAGGAAGAGGACGTTGAATTTGAAGTTGATTTACAGGGATATGGAGATAAGAAAGTAAAGAAACATCTGGTACTTGCCGGAAATGACTATTCTGTAATGAACACAATTGAACATCCGGATGCAGTTGAAATGGAAGAGAAAGAGGTAACAGCTGCAAATTCTGTGGTATTACCAAAAATGTCATGGAATGTAATTGTTTTAGGATAATAAAAGAAGAAGGAAAGAGGGAGGTGGCAACGAAATGAGCGTGATTTTGGAAGCAAAACATATTTCAAAAAACTTTGGACTTACTCAGGCATTGAAAGACGTTTCTGTAACCATTGATGAAGGAGAAGTTATTGGTCTGATCGGAGAAAATGGTTCCGGAAAGTCAACTCTTTCCTCTATTATTTCCGGAGTTTATCCGCAATCTGAAGGAGAGCTTACTCTGGACGGAAAACCATATAAACCAGCAGACACATTGGATGCACAGAATCATGGAATCAGTATGATTGCCCAGGAAATGGGAACACTTCCGGGAATTAAAGTAGCAGATAATCTTTTTATCGGAAAAGAGCAGTTGTTTACAAAACATGGTGTTGTTGACAGAAAAAAGATGTATCAGGAAGCAAGAAAGGCACTTGAAAAAATCGGAATTGACAATATTCATCCGGAAGATCCGATCATAAAATACAGTCTGGAAGAAAGAAAACTGATTGAAGTTGTAAGAGCACTGTATACGAATCCAAGGATTTTCATCGTTGACGAAACAACAACCGCCTTGTCTCAACGAGGAAGGGATATCATTTACCAGGTTATTAAGAACATGAAGAAGGAAAATAAGACAGTACTGTTTATTTCCCATGACCTGGAAGAACTGATGGAGGTTTGCAGCAAGCTGATTGTTTTGCGAGACGGTGTGTTTGTTGCTGAACTTGAAAAATCTGAGTTTGAAGAGGAAAAGATAAAAGAGTTGATGGTAGGACGTAAACTTACCGGAGATTATTATCGAAGTGATTACGATGGAAGCTATGGGAAAGAGGTTGTGCTTTCAGCAGAAAAACTGTATGTAGGAGATAGCCTTAAAGGTGTCTCACTGGAACTTCATAAAGGAGAAATCCTTGGAATAGGTGGGTTAACAGATTGCGGAATGCATGAACTTGGAAAAGCGTTGTTTGGAAATGTTAAACCGTTGTATGGTGAAGTAAAACTTGGAAATGGAAAAAAGATTACATCAGAAAAACAGGCAATCAAGAACAAGATTGGATATGTATCCAAGAACCGAGACCAGGAAGCACTGATCTTATCAGCAAGTATCATGGAAAATACCGTTTTACCATCCTTGTCAATGATCGCAAAAGGTGGTGTAATTACCAAAGGTGCTGAAAAGAAATTTACCGATAAACAGGTAAAAGATATGAGCATTAAATGCAGAGAGATTGGACAAAACGTAGGTGATTTAAGTGGTGGTAATAAACAGAAAGTTGTATTTGGAAAATGGCTTGGTAATGAGTCAGAAATTTATATCTTGGACTGCCCGACACGAGGAATTGATATTGGTGTAAAGGCATTTATGTATCAGCTGATGTACCGCCTGAAAAAAGAAGTAAAATCTATTTTGATGATTTCAGAAGAACTTCCGGAACTGATTGGAATGAGTGACCGTATTCTGATTATGAAAGATGGTCAGATACAGGATTCATTTACCAGGTCAGAAGAGTTAAATGAATCTGTATTAATCAAGAAGATGGTTTAGGAGGAGGGATAAAAGTGAAAGAGAAAGCTAAGGCAAAAGAAATTCTTCAGAAAATAATTCCTTTCCTTGGAATCATTTTAATGATTATCATATTTCAGGTCGGAGGAGAAGGGAAACTGCTGACAAAAGGTAATATTAACAGTATTCTGAATCAGACCGTATATATTGCGATTATGGCATTTGGTGCAATTTTCGTATACTCACATGGCGGAATGGATTTGTCATACGGTGGAGTTATCGGTTTCAGCGTTTTAGTTGCGATTTTAGTTGCGAACACAGGAGTACCGGCAGGAGTAGTATTTATTACAAACATTCTTGCAGCACTGGTATGGTTCGTATTGAACGGAGTTGTTTCCGTATATTTGCAGGTTTCGCCATTTATCACATCACTATGCATCATGTACATGTGTCGTGGAATCTTAAATACGGTATGTGCATCACAGAAATATAGTATTCCGGTTGAACTTTTTGAATTTGATAATCAGAAATTTAAGCTGGGAATGCTGTTAGGAGTCTTTATTATCTGCTATATCTTATTTGAAAAAACAGCAATTGGAAAAGATAATAAAGCAATTGGAGGAAATCCAGCCGCTGCAAAGCAGGCAGGCGTAAACGTTAATAGAACCAGAATGATCGCTTACATTATCAGTGGTATCACGGTAGGTATTGCAGGATTTATCCTTATGGCAAGAGCCGGAAGTGTAAGTACTTCAACTGGTCAGGGAATGGAAATGAACGTTGTCACAGCATTGGTACTTGGAGGTGTGCCATTGTCCGGAGGTTCTAAAGTAAAAATGATCGGAGCTGTGGTCGGAAGCTTTTCTGTTATCCTTTTGAGAAATGGATTGATTATCCTGGGTGTTAACGAACGTGTGGTTGAAGGAATTCAGGGACTGGTACTGTTACTGTTAGTATTCCTTACATATGTAAAGAACAAAGATGGTGTACTGGAGTAACAGATGAAACAAGGAGAAAAAGAGGAGGAAAAGAAATGAAAAGAATTAAACGAGCAGTAGCTGTTTTATTAGCAGTTATGATGGTATTCTCTGTAATCGGTTGTGGTGGTTCTTCAGGAAGCAAGAAATCAGACAGCAGTTCAAAAGAGACAAAAGATGCAAAGACAGAGGAAGTCTGGGGAAACAAATCAGGTCAGGATGAAATTTGTGGAGATCCGGATGGTAAATACACAATTGGTGTAGTTATCCATACAACAACAGATTTCCTTTGCGCAAAATACAAAGCATACACAGATTATCTTGGAAAAGCATATGGTGTAAAATTTAACTATTACATTATTGAAAACTTTGCAGATGAAACATATCTTTCTGCAATTGAAAACCTCTGTGCACAGGGTGTTGATGGTATTATCACAACAAACTTCTCAGGAACAGCAGTCCTTCAGGGATTAAAAATTTGTGAAGAAAATGAAGTTTATCTTGGTGTAGGCTGGTCACAGATTGATGAAAGCATCAAAGATCAGGTTTACAAGAGTGATTACTTTGTTGGTGGATCTTATGAAGCAGATTACGATGCAGGATATGAAATTGTAACAAGCCTTATTGATTCAGGATGCAAGAACATTGCAGCAATTGGCTATGAACCTGGAATTACCTGCCATGACAGAAGATGGGAAGGTATGATGAAAGCATTTGAAGATCATCCGGAAGTTAAAAAAGCTGGTGAATACAGAGGCCTTGAATTCACAAAAGCAGTAGAAGATTTCCTTGCAGCAGATGATTCTATCGATGGTATTGCAATTACACTTCTTGGTATTGAATACTGCTCAGAACCAATCAAATCAGCAGGACGTGAAGGTCAGGTTAAGATCGCATTCTGTGACCTTTCAGAAAATTGTCAGGGAAGCCTTGACAATGGTGAAACAGTATGTGCAATCGGTGGACAGTATGCTGATGCAGTATTCCCGTTCGTACTTATCTACAATGCACTGGAAGGAAATGCTCTTGACAAAGTAGAAGTACCGGTTAACTTTATTGTATGTAAATCTGGTCAGGAATTCTCTGATTACATGACATACCTTCATAATGATGGTGTATATGCATGGACAACAGATGAAGTTGATCAGCTGATTAAATCAAAAAATAAAAATGCATCTTCTGATGATCTGCTTGAAATGGGCAAGAACTACAGTATTGAAGATACAATTGCAAGACATGGAAAATAAATTACTACTTTAACGGATATGGAAAGGGAAGGCGTATGAAAACGAAATCAGATACAGTTAAAAATGTATGCAAAGTCGTTATGCTCCCGGTATTTGTATATCTTCTGTTTTTCATATGCTCCGGCGGAGCATTTGGAAAACCGGCGAGTCTTATTATGAACCTGAAGCAAACGCTGGCCCCTACGCTAATTTCATTCGCAATGTGTTCGAACATGTTGTGTAACAGAATGGATCTTAGTGCAGGTGCGGTTGTAATGCTCTCGGCAATGTTCGGAGCAAAAATGGTATATCTTTACGGAATCGGATTGATACCATTTGCATTGATTGTGGTTGGAGCGGGCATTGTACTTGGAACAATCTCAGGTGTTATGTATATGTTACTGAGAGTTCCGGCAATTGTTACAGCACTTGGTGTTTGCATGGTATATGAGACATTATCCAACCTGGCAAGTATTTCATGGGTAACAGCTATTAACGGAGAAATTACAACACTTGGAAGATTTCCGTATTGTTTGATTATTTTTGCGATCATGTTTGTACTGTTCTACATCATTTTCAACTATACAAAGTTTGGATATAATGTAAGAGCATGTGCAAGTTCACAGAGAATTGCAAAAAATTCAGGTGTCAATACCAAGAAAACAGCATTCCTCTGCTATGTAGTTTCATCATTATTCCTTGGAGTTGCGGCACTTTTGAAGATTTCTATACAGGGATCAATTGATACGCCGATGTACATGTCAAGTACGAATATTATTTTCAACTGCATGCTTGGAATTTATGTTGGACTGGCACTTGAACAGTATTGTAATCTGGTAATCGGAATCTTTATCGGAAACTTTATTTTAAATATGCTGACGACAGGACTTCTCAGCATGGGACTTTCAGCTTCGCTGCAGGATACAGCATCTGGAATCTTCCTTCTGGTTATTATGATCTTTACTTACAACAACCAGAGAGTAATGAACTTTATCAGTGAACGAAAGCTGAAAAAAGAGCTTGTGAGAACAAACGCACAATAAAAAATAATTTAAATGACACCCGGAGTATACGCATCCTGTCAGCTTGCGATACTCCGGGTGTCGCTGTATAATCGGAATAGACAGCATTTGACAGGGCATAATGGGAGGAAGAAAATATGATAAAAGTATTGTTAGTGGATGATGAAAAGCTGGCACTGGAGTATTTGGAGCATATTATTGATTGGGAGTATCATGGATTTGAATTGATCGGGGTAACGACAAATCCAGAACAGGCACTTGCAATTTACAAGACACACAGACCGGATCTGGTGATATCAGATGTAAAGATGCCTGGATTAAATGGATTGGAATTAGGGGATGCAATTCGCGAATATGGTGGAAATACACATATTCTGTTCCTTTCAGCATATAAAAATTTTGATTATGTAAAACAGGCAATCCGGTTAGGAATTGATGATTATATCTTAAAAAGTGATCTGGAGGAAGATGGATTTTTAAGAAAAATACTAAAATTAAAAGAAGAAATTATAAAAGAAAAAGCAAAAAAGCAGTATACAATTACAGCAATTTTAGAGGAATTATTTAGAAAAAATATTTCAGAAGAGGTATATAAAGATATTCTTGATGAAAATGATTATATAGGTTTGCATAAGAAATATTATTATATTATCGTTTCTCAAAGAAAGGTTCCGAAGATTTTAAAGAAATATATTCCACTTGATAACAATCAGATGACATTGGATAATCGGCTCATAAAAAGAGCGTGCGAAAATGTATCTGAAAATACTGGGATTCATGTAGGGGCCAGGTTTCCGGTAAACGAAGATGAATATCTGATTTTGCTTGAATTCGGAAAAGGAATTGTTTCACAAAAAGAAATAAATGACAGAATTTATGATTTTGCAAGAAAGCTGTATGAATATATTAACAGAGAAGAAAAACTGTATCATGTATATTATTGTTTGCATGGAAGTATGGTAAGGCAGTTTCGGTCTAATTTTACAAATTATCAAAGACAACTGGAAAATAATATTTTAAAAAATGAAGTAGAGTTACAGGAGCTGCGTTATGATGGAAAAGAGGAAAATGAGAAGAAACTGTCAGAAATTTCATCAGAAAAAATTTATCAGTCTTTACAACAGGGAAAAACAGAAGAAATTGAAAAAATAGAAAACCGATTGCATGAAACAGAAAAAAAACAGAATGTTACAGAATACTTGGAATATATAGAACATATTTTGGAGGCTCTTAGTTTGTTTGATGGAAAACTGATTGGAGAAACAAGCGGTCAGAGATTTTTGATGACCGAGGGATGCAGTTCTTATGATTTTAGAAAAGTAACAGATCTTCAGGCATATATTGAATACAAGATAGAAGAAATTTGTCGAATGAAAAATGAGAAAGAAAAAATGATTTATTCCGATGTGACAATCAATGCAATGGCTTATATCAATCAGAATTATGGTGATGCAAGTATTACAGCAGCGGAAGTTGCGGAGCATGTTGGTGTGACGTCTTCCTGGTTATCAACGAAATTTAAAACAGAAACTGGAATACGGGTAAATGATTTTATCAATAATGTCAGAATAGAAAATGCAAAGAAAATGTTCCAGGATAAAGAATATATGGTTTATGAAGTATCAGAAAAGACAGGTTTTACTTCCAGTCAGTATTTCAGTAAAATTTTCAAAGAATATACAGGACTGACACCGAACCAATATCGCAGGAAATTATTAGCCGGAGAGTAGAAGAGGTCATGAAATTAAGAAATAAATTGGTTATAGCACAATTATGTGTGTTTTTGGTAATTATGGGAATATTGCTCATGGCATTACCGGAACTGGTATATAGAAATATCAGTGTGAAAGACAGAGAGGATACCATGATTCTGAATGAGCAGATCATGTCTCAGTTAGATCAGAATTTTGAAGAGCTGGTAAGATTTACAAAGATTGTGGCAGAAGAACCAGAACTTATTCAGAAAATAGATCAATATATGTCGGAGCCGAATGAAGCAAATAATGCGAAAATAAGTCTTTTTTTATCCCGGCTTGGTGTAAAAAATAAAATTCAGTCATATGGAATCATCGGGATTTATCTGGATGTCCAAAAGGCGGATAAAATATATGATTTTTCAACAGTAGGATTTTCGAATAAAGTAAAAGAACATATTTGTAGTGAAATAAAAGAATTAGATTTAAAAGGGAAAAAGACAAGTTTTTTGAATCCTTTTGCTTATGACGGGGAATCAGATACAGCATTTGGAAATATATTTAACATGGTTTATGGATATACGATGGAATATATATATCATGGGCAGAAAGGCAATCTTACTGTTATAGCATCTTTTGACCAGTTGTACTATATTGCAAACCAGATGAAAGATTACAGTAACGATTATCTGTTTCTTGATAAAAATAATCAGATTTTACAGCCAAGTGTTAAGGAAACACAAATAGATGTAAACGCAACTCTGAAAAACATGAAGTATGGAAAAAGCTATAAGGAAGGTTATTGGCAGCAGGAAGATGGGATTACTACAGTACGTTTTTCGGAAGAAGATGGGTGGAAGATTATTTGCAGGCAGAGCAGAAAAGATATTCTGGACAATAACCGTTCGCTGATTTTTCTGGTAGAAATACTGATTTTATGTTTTGGGCTTGGAATTGTGTTAGTTATGATCCCGATTGTAAATCATTTTACCGGTCCGCTTACGGATGTATCAAAACAAATGAATGAAATAGCAGAAGGAAATCTGGATGCACGAATTGAGGTGAATTCAACAGATGAAATAGGAGAAGTAGGCGCTTCATTTAATGTTATGGCAAAACGTTTGCAGGAAAATATTGTTGAAATGGTCGAACAGGAAAAGAGAGAGCAGCAACTGAAGTATGGTCTGATGATTTCGCAGGTGGATCCACATTTTATCTATAATACCATGAATATGATTACATATCTGGCACAGAAAAACCGGAATGAAGATGTGATTGCAGTGAATAAAGCTATGATTCAGATTTTAAGGGACAGACTACGTATAGAGGTGGATAATGTTTATGATACAGTAGAGCAGGAAATTAAAGTAGTGAGAGAATATTTACTGATTCAGAAATATCGATATACAGGAATATTTAAAAGTGTTATTGATATTGAAGCGGGGGTTGAGCCATATCTGATTGCAAAAAATATTTTACAGCCACTTGTAGAGAATGCGTTCTTTCATGGAATTCTATGTAATACGGATGAAGAAGGCGAAGTAATAGACGGATGCATTACGATTCGTATCAGAATGGAAGAAGATGAAGTTGAGATTATTGTAAAAGATAATGGTGCAGGGATGTCTCAGGACAAACTAGATGAATTAAGCAAACCGCAGCGTAAACTGTCAAGTATGGAAAGAGGAGAACATATCGGTATAAAAAATATTAAAGAAAGACTGGACTATATTTATGAAAATAAATACAGATTTCAGATATGGTCAAAAGAGGGCGAAGGTACGATCGTTACGATCCGGATTCCGGCAATTGTATCAAGTGAAACTGAGAAATAAAAGAATGGAAGAGGTTCTATGTAGCAGTAAAAACTGTTATATGGAGCCTTTTTATATAAGTAATGAAGGGAATTTATGTGTCTGAAAGAAGTGGAAAAGGGCCAACATTTTGTGATTTCGTTAAGAAATGGGTATAAACATTTTCTATTTTCGTTAAAAACTAGCGTAAAACATTTCTGCTTTTCGTTAAAAAGCAAGGAAAAACATTTCGTGTTTTCGTGAAAAAATGTATAATAGGAGAATCAAAACATTGCGCAGGAGGACTTTCATGGAACCATTCTATTATACCAAAATGACGAAACAGCAGCAGGCAGCATACCATGTAATCATGCAGGGAGCGAATGCACTTGCGGATGAATTTCAGATACCGCGCATAGAAATTGCGGAGCTTTATGATGTCTTTTTCAGGCTTCGGCTGGATCATCCGGAGATTTTCTGGATGACAGGATATAAGTATAAATACTATCAGGACTCTCCGAATCTGATCTTTGTACCGGAGTATCTGTTTGACAAAAATAAAATCCGGGAGCATCAGAGGGCAATGTCCTCCAGAGTAGAAAAACTTGCGCGGGCGGCAAAAGATTTGTCTGAATGGGAAAAGGAGAAATATATTCATGATTTTATCTGTGATAATGTGACTTATGATAAGCTGAAAAAGGCGTATTCCCATGAGATTATCGGTCCACTTGGACATGGAGTTGGCGTATGTGAAGGAATTGCAAAATCTGTGAAAGTACTCTGTGATGCGCTTGGAATCTGGTGCATGATCGCAGTCTGTGGTAACAATCCGGAAAAAGGGATCAAGTACCGTCATACTTGGAATATCGTAAAAATTGGTGGTACATATTATCATCTGGATGCAACTTTTGACAATACGCTTGGTAAACACAGTGCGGCAGGACAGGAGATCCGCTATGATTATTTCAATCTGGACGACAAGAAGATTTTCCGGGATCATGAACCGCTGATCGCACCGGCACCGGTCTGTACGAATGGGGATCATTTTTATTATCGGGAGAAGAAACTTTCCTTTACAAAAGAAGAAGATGTTTATAAACGGTCGCTGCAGGCGGCTAAGAAGGGCAGGACATTGACCTTTCAGTGGAGAGGTGGCTATCTGACAAGAGAAGTTTTGGAGAAACTTTTGGATCTGCTCCGGAAAGCCGGAGAAGAGAAGCAGAAGGCTGCCAGGATCAGCCTCAACTGGTCGCAGGCAGTGATCCGTGTCAGTTATGTGGAGAACAGAGGACTTGCCTGTGTGGATATGGAAGAGGTAAATGAAGGAGAAAAGGAATAGATGAGTGAACTGGAAATACAGGAAAATATGTCAGCAGAGGAAGCGTTCATGGATACAGAAAATGCATATGAAGAAATTCCGGAGGCCTTCCAGAAGCTTGCCCAGTTACTCGGTCAGGATCAGTTTGAACTTCTGTTTCCAGACAAAGATGTGGAAAACCAGGATGAAATGCGTCTGGTGTATCTGATGAATGATGCAGTGGAAAGCTTTCTGGTATTCTCTGGTGCAAGAATGACCGGACATTATCAGAAAGATTATGAAGGAGAGCTGGACGCAACTTTAAGCCAGGAGGATGGAGAATATGTACTTGTCGTATATCAGGGCGAAACGGTTGTGACCATTTTTTTCCAGGATCTTTCGTTGGAGGTGAACCTTTATAATTACGGAGATGTGGGACATTTCTGGGTGAAAGGGTATGAGTATCTGCGGATTCTGGAATATCGTCTGGCGATTCTGAGCGATAAATGTGAATACCTTGGAGAAAAGGCAACAAGTGATACAGAACGGAAACTTGCAAAACTGGTACATTTTCCTCCGCTGAACTATACCTGTTATCCGGCAGTTCCGGCAAAATATATTGTCCCGATGGAAGATCCGTGGAATCCGACCGAAGAGGCAATGGATGTAATGGAAGAGCTTGTTAAAGAAGCAGGGGATAAAAGTCTGTTGTGGTGGCTGCAAAGATACCGGAGATATCATGGAAAAAGAATGAGCAGATGGATTGCCCGACTATTACATCGGGAGAAACATGCGGCGGTTGTAGACTTGCTAAATAAAAAACTTGCCAAAGAAGCGGAAAATTATCCACGGAGGGATTTTGGGGAGAAATTTAATCAGAAACTTTATATCTGATTTTTGAT
>NZ_JAQESL010000015.1:0-4858 GCF_027697525.1 Coprococcus sp. AM97-35
AAAGTAAGGGAGCTGTAGACCGTTAGGGTTTGCAGTTTTTTTATTGCTCAGAGGTGATCAGCCTGGCAAAAAATGCAGAAGAGTCATTCATGCTGTTTAATAAGGATGCAGACTACCAGCTGCATCTTCCACAATTTGTACATGGTATGCAGTTCTTTTTTTTAATAACAGGATACCACGGCTTTACCTGCAGATCCGGTAAGTTATTGAGCTCTAAAATTATAGAATGATAATGATCAGAAAGAGTAATCCGGTCTGAATCATGCTGTTCGATAGTCAGTGGGTAGATGGTTTTTTGATCAGGAGACATACAATTTTGATGTAAAAGAGGGGTATAGACATCTGTACCAATTTGGATAAATTGATCGATGGTGATGATTTTGTAATCATCAGAAGAGAACAAAATGATTGCAGGAGACACAGCCAAAGTGTCTCCCGTAGGAATTTTATAAGAGTCAGTAGTAAATTCTCCAATTGGAGTTTCTAGTTTCATCATGTGTTAGCACTTCCTTTAATATCTTATAAATGAAAATTACTCGTTTTTCAGTTCTTCTTTCATGGCGCTGTCTTTTCCCTGCATAAAATGGTCTTTTTTCAGGATTGCAAAAGCCCGCTCATAATCATTTTTACGCATATATTTAACCATTTTTTTCAAATTCTCATTCGTTGGAACGATCCGCATGCCGTTTTTCAGCGAATACATACCCACTCTTACCAGCTCTGATAAATTGGATTCATAGAATTTGGTGATCCGGTCATTATTGAAAATGCTGACGATTTCCAGATGCATCTGTGTATCAGCAAGCTCCCACTTGTAAACATCGGAAGCAACCGCACACATATGTACCACTTTTTCTTCAATTCGATAAGAATATTCTTCCGCTTTTCCACCTTCAAAGATCAGTTTAAATGCACTGCCCTCTAAGAGCTCGCGGAGCTGATAAAGTTCATTGATATCTTTATCGGTGATTTCTTTTACAGTCATGGATTTATAATAATCGGTAACGATCAGACCTTCAGACTGCAGCATTTTGAGTGCAGTGCGTACCGGATTACGGCTCATACCGAGCTCTTCTGTCAGAAGTGCTTCTGTAAGAGGCATTCCTGGTGAATAAGTCAGATTCATAATGTTATTTTTGATAATTTCATAAGCTTGATCGGCAAGTGATTTCTTTTTTTCAGCCATGTGAAATCCCCCTCTGTCTGGTGAATATATTAAGTATAACACATTAAAACGGGGTTTGTAAAAAATAAAATTAGGTATATGTAAAGTTGCGTTTAATATAAGAGTACAGACTGATGATTGTATACAATGGTGCATGTATTTTCGACGAAAAACGGCATTTTCTATTGTGAAAATGTTGACTTTAAACAGAGGAAGTGATACATTGAATGCAGAAAGAAATTTGTATACAAATTAAATGATTGTATACAAAATGAAAATGAAAATGTATAAGGTTTTAAGTTCATCAGGAGGAGAAAGACTATGAAATTAGGATTTATCGGAACAGGTAATATGGCAGGAGCAATTATGGGAGGCGTTATTAAAAGTAACGTATTCAAACCGGAAGAAATCATCGGAGCAGATCTTTTTGCACCAGGTCGCGAAAAAGTAAAAGAACTTTATGGAATCAATGTTACTGATAGCAATAAAGAAGTAATCGAAAAGTCAGAAGTTGTTATTTTTTCTGTAAAACCACAGTTTTATGCAGATGTCATTCAGGAAGTAAAAGATCTGGTAAGACCGGAACAGCTTATTATCACGATCGCACCAGGAAAGACACTTGCATGGCTTGCCGAACAGTTTGGAAAAGATGTTAAGATTGTTCGTACAATGCCGAACACTCCGGCTATGGTTGGAGAAGGTATGACAGCTGCCACACCGAATGAACATGTAACAAAAGAAGAACTTGATTATGCATGCAAGATCCTTTCTGCATTTGGTAAGGTAGAAATTGTGACAGAGCATATGATGGATGCAGTTGTTGCAGTAAGCGGAAGTTCACCGGCATATGTATTTATATTTATCGAAGCAATGGCAGATGCCGCTGTTGCAGAGGGAATGCCGAGAGCACAGGCATACAAATTTGCAGCACAGGCAGTTCTTGGAAGTGCGAAGATGGTTCTTGAAACAGGAAAGCATCCGGGAGAACTCAAAGACATGGTATGTTCACCGGCAGGAACAACGATTGAAGCCGTAGGTGTATTGGAAGAACACGGATTCAGAAGTGCAATCATTGATGCAATGAAGGCCTGTGTTGATGTTGCAAAAGGAATGTAGATACGATATACTTGTTTACGGGGAAAAACATGTCCACGTAAACCTGAAAAGGACCGGGGCGTATGACGCAGCCGGTCTTTTTTATCTGTTAAGAAAGGTCTTTCCTGATAATAAAAAACGCTCCGCGTGGAACATGATACCATAGGAGGTAGATAGATGGCAGCAAAACAGAATGTAAAGCGGCGGATTGTAGATGCCGCATGGGAATTGTTCTATGAAAAAGGATATGATGATACGACAGTAGATGATATCATCCGTCTTTCTGAGACATCAAAAGGCTCGTTCTATTATTATTTCAGCAGCAAAGATTCTCTGCTTGATACATTGTCAACTATTCTGGATGAGAATTATGCAAAGCTTGAAGATGAACTGGATCCGGAAATGAACAGTTTTGATAAACTGATGTATCTCAATTACCGGTCGCATTCATTTATGGAGCAGAAGATTGATGTAGCATTGTTATCATCCTTATATTCAACACAATTGATTGCCAAGGGAGACAGGAATCTTCTGGATCAGAACCGTACTTATTACAAGCTGATCAGCAGGATCATAGAAGAGGGACATGTGCGAAATCAGATCAGCAGAGAGAAGAGTATCCAGGAGATTACCAAGTATTATTCACTCTGTGAGCGGGCACTGGTATCAGACTGGTGTCTGAACAGGGGAAATTATTCGCTTGGAGAATACAGTAAGGAATATATGCCGATTTTAATGGAACATTTCCGGGTAGATCAGCCTGAATAGAGAAAGGTTTTCATATGAAAGAGAGTCAGAGAAAAGGTTTAATTTCAGTACATGTTGCTGTGGCATTGTTTGGTTTTGTCGGACTGTTTGCCAAGCTGGTAGATCTGCCTGCAGTGATCATCGTGCTTGGAAGGGTATTTTTTTCATCTATTTTCCTCTGGATTTTTCTGCGTTTTAAAA
This sequence comes from Coprococcus sp. AM97-35, assembly GCF_027697525.1. Classification (NCBI taxonomy): domain Bacteria; kingdom Bacillati; phylum Bacillota; class Clostridia; order Lachnospirales; family Lachnospiraceae; genus Coprococcus; species Coprococcus sp. AM97-35. Next base: position 3,209 of record NZ_JAQESL010000015.1, read on the forward strand.
AGCAGAAAATTCGCCTGGAGGAGAAAAATGATTATTTGTGGATGGTCGGAGCAGGTGCAGTTTTAGCAATACACTGGAGTAGTTATATGCAGTCGATCCAGAGTTCGACGGTTGCAGTTGGTACGCTTACGGTATCCACTTTTCCGATATTTGTTATTTTTCTGGAGCCATATCTGTTCCATGAAAAACTGAAGAAATCGGATGTGTTTTGTACATTGATGATGCTGGTCGGAGTATTCTTTATCGTACCCGCATTTCAGATGGATAATCAGATTACACAGGGAGTTCTGTGGGGACTTCTGAGTGCATTTACCTATGCAATATTGTCACTGATGAACCGCCGCTTTTCCAGCAGATATCCGGCAACACTGGTGTCGCTTTATGAACAGGGAACTGCAACGATCGTGCTGCTTCCGACGCTGTTTGTGTTGAAGCCTGTGATTACACTTGCAGATGCAGGCGTATTGATGATGCTAGGAATTATTTTTACAGCAGTTGCACATTCTTTATTTATCAGTGGACTTCGGACTGTGAAAGTAAGGACTGCCGGAATTTTATCCGGACTGGAACCGGTGTATGGAACTTTAAGCGCATTTCTGTTTCTGAAAGAAGTTCCAAATTTCAGGGAGTGCATTGGTGGTGTTATCATTCTGGCTGCTGTGTTTTTATCGACATTGAAGCCGGAGGAGAAAGCAGCTGATGCTCCGGCATGAGAATAAAGAGAAGTTTGAGGATTTTATCTGGCACTGGTTTCTGGTGATCGGATATCGTCTGGAAAATGTATAAAGACTTTCTAAAAACTATTTACGGACGAGAAAAGTTCCGTTACAATAGGTAGAGAAATCAATGAAAAGGAGATTGTATAAAATGGCAAATCCAGTAGTAACATTTGAAATGGCAAATGGCGATGTGATCAAAGCGGAATTATATCCGGAAATCGCACCGAATACAGTAAATAACTTTGTATCTCTTGTAAATAAGGGATTTTATGATGGACTGATCTTCCACCGTGTCATCAGTGGATTCATGATCCAGGGTGGATGCCCGGATGGAACCGGAATGGGTGGCCCTGGATACAGTATCAAAGGAGAATTTAAGCAGAACGGTTTTGCAAATGATCTGAAGCATGAACCGGGCGTTCTTTCTATGGCGCGTGCAATGCATCCGGATTCGGCAGGATCACAGTTTTTCATCATGCATAAGACTTCACCACATCTTGACGGCGCATATGCAGCTTTTGGTAAAGTTACAGAAGGTATGGATGTTGTAAATAAAATTGCTGAGACGGCAACAGACTACAGTGACAGACCGCTGGAAGAACAGAAGATGAAAAAAGTGACTGTTGAAACTTTTGGAGAGGCTTATCCAGAACCAGAGAGAGTCTAACAGGAGTTACAAAGCAGACAACACTTGGAGAGACAGAATAATAAAGACGTGGGGAGCCGGTGAAAGGCAGACTGAGAGGAAGCAAAAGAGCATCGCCCCTTTTTACCTGATACGGATCATGCCGTTGCAGGAAGTCATATTGATTTTTTCAGAGACACTTGTGCATGACAGGTGTTTCTTTTATTTCATAGGAAATTCCGAAGGAACTTCCTATGAAATAAAAGGTGCTACGTGCCGGAGATGCGCACTCGCACGAAGATGAAG
>NZ_JAQESL010000015.1:4868-61841 GCF_027697525.1 Coprococcus sp. AM97-35
TAGTTACAAAATATTTAGAATTATGAAAAGAGAGGAAGAGAGTCAAATGAGAACAGCACTTACAATTGCAGGAAGCGATTCAAGCGGAGGAGCAGGTATCCAGGCAGATATCAAAACAATGATCAGTAACGGAGTCTATGCTATGAGCGCAATTACGGCTCTTACTGCACAGAATACAACCGGAGTTACCGGAATTATGGAGGTAACGCCGGAATTCCTAGGAGAACAGCTGGATAATATTTTCACGGATATTTACCCGGATGCAGTGAAGATTGGAATGGTATCTTCAAGTGGTCTGATCACAAAGATCGCAGACAAATTAAAAGAATATGATGCGAAAAATATTGTAGTTGATCCGGTTATGGTAGCAACAAGTGGAGCAAGACTGATCAGCGAGGAAGCGATTGATGCGCTGAAGAGCTGCCTGCTTCCGATGGCAACCGTTCTGACTCCGAATATCCCGGAAGCAGAAGTGCTTGCAGGTATGAAAATCCAGTCGCAGGCGGATATGATAAGAGCAGCAGAAGAGATCGGCACCAAATATCACTGTGCAGTTCTTTGTAAGGGCGGGCATCAACTGAACGATGCCAATGATCTGCTGTGGAGAGATGGTGGATATAAGTGGTTCTACGGAGAGCGAATCGACAATCCGAACACGCACGGAACAGGATGTACTTTATCCAGTGCGATCGCATCAAATCTTGCAAAAGAATATGATTTGGATGAGTCAGTAGAACGTGCGAAGAAATATATTTCCGGAGCACTTGCAGCAATGCTGGATCTCGGTAAGGGCAGTGGTCCGATGAATCACGGATTTGCAATTAAAAATGAATATACAGAAAGCAAAGTGGAGGAATAGAAGTATGAATGAAAAGAGAACCTCTATCTTTGAAAATGGACTGATCTGGTTTGGGGCAGGCGTGTCCCTTGCAGAGATCCTGACCGGTACTTACTTTGCGCCGCTTGGATTCGGAAAAGGAGTTCTGGCGATTATTATTGGTCATATCATAGGATGCATGATGCTTTTCCTTGCCGGAGTAATTGGTGGAAAGACCAGACGAAGTGCAATGGAAACAGTAAAAATGAGTTTTGGCGAGAAGGGAGGAATCTTCTTCTCCTTCCTGAATGTGCTGCAGCTGGTTGGCTGGACAGCGATTATGATTTATGATGGAGCACTTGCAGCAAATGGTGTTCTTCATACCGGCAGATGGGTATGGTGTCTGGTGATCGGTGTACTGATCATCTTATGGATTGTGATCGGAATCACAAATCTTGGCAAGATCAATACGGTTGCAATGGCTGCTTTATTTATCCTGACACTGGTACTCAGCGGAGTGATCTTTGGTGACGGATCGGTAGCAGGCGCAGGTGGGGATGCCATGACGTTTGGTGCAGCAGTAGAGCTTTCTGTTGCCATGCCACTTTCCTGGTTGCCACTGATCAGTGACTATACAAGAGAAGCAAAAGAACCGGTAAAAGCAACCGCAGTCAGCACCGTTGTTTATGGAGTTGTCAGTTGTTGGATGTACGTGATCGGTATGAACGCTGCAATTTACACAGGAGAGTCTGATATTGCAAGTATCATGGTAAAAGCTGGACTTGGAATAGCAGGACTTCTGATCATTGTATTTTCTACCGTTACGACAACCTTTCTGGATGCTTACTCAGCAGGAATTTCGTCAGAGTCAGTATTTTCAAAAATCAATGGGAAATATGCAGCAATTGTTGTAACTGTGATCGGAATGATCGGAGCAATCATTTATCCGATGGACAATATTACCGATTTCCTGTACCTGATCGGTTCTGTATTCGCGCCGATGATCGCAATCCAGATTGCGGATTTCTTCATTCTGAAGAGAAAGGACAGCCTGGAAGTATCTCTGGATGTCATGAATGGTGTGATCTGGGTGATCGGTTTTATACTTTACCGTATTCTGATGAATGTGGATATTCCGCTTGGAAATACACTCCCGGATATGGTCATTACCATCGTGATCTGTATTCTTGCAAGAAAATGTATAAAGACAGAAAAATAGCTTTGAAAGAAAATGGAAATGCCGTGTTGACATTTCCATTTTCTTTTGACAGAACATGTAGCGATCTACAGAAGAGAGGCGGAAAAATGAATGCTGATGCCTGGAAACGTGGTAAAAGTTTATAAGAAAGAAGTTTTGGATAATTTAGTTAGCGGATGGAATAAAGTGGGATTTTTATCCTGCAAAATATATATGGAAAAAGAGTTGGGTAGAATGAAAAAAGAGCTTACGACATATGATCGGGGGAAATGTCGTAAACTCTTTTTTCTGTAATTTCATTAAAGGAGAAATGAAAATAAAAAGTATCAAAATACTGAAAACGTCTTATTTGGTTTTGATTCCTAATCAAGTGGGGCAATTGTGACTGACTAAGATGCCGCCCCACCGAGGAATTCTTATCTAGTTGTTATCTTCAAGCTGATATTATAATACCAAGAGGCTTGGAATTTGTATATTCGCAAAAAAAACAAAAGAAAAATGCTTTGAAAAATAAAATTGTGCAAAATAACAGGGGTAAAATCAATTTATACAAAAGGTTATTTGGAATTTGGAAATTGATAATAAAATTTGCATAAATGCAAAAAAAATGAGTGCAAATGATTTTTTTTCTAAGAACAAATGTGTTTTCAAGAAGGAATTATGAATGCTTATTATAAATGTCAATATAAAAAATTTTTCGAACATGAGGAGACCGATATGAAAATCCTGAAATAGAAAAAGAGCTTACGACATATGATCGGGGGAAATGTCGTAAACTCTTTTTCCAATAATTTCATTAAAGGAGAAATGAAAATAAAAAGTATCAAAATACTGAAAACGTCTTATTTTGTTCGGTTAAGTGTTATCCTTAACTTGTTTTTATAATAGCATTTGCAGGGAGTTTTGTATATTCGCAAAAAAAACTAAAAGAACTGCAAAGTTAAAATAAAATTGTGCAAAATAACGAAGTGCAAAACAAGATTGACAAAAGAATGTAAAAAAAGGAAATTTTAACGGTAAAAATATATAATGTCTAATAATTAACAAGAAGTTACAGAAAGTTACAAGGAAAACTGTAATTTTTGAAAGTATATTCCGGAAGCAGGGTGGGAAAAACAGAGGAGGATACTGTTTGTGAATGCCGGAAAGATTCAGATAATGGAAAAAGAGCTTGCGACATATGATCGGGGGAAATGTCGTAAGCTCTTTTTCTGTAATTTCATTAAAGGAGAAATGAAAATAAAAAGTATCAAAATACTGAAAACGTCTTATTTAGTTTCGTTAAGTGCTATCCTTAACTTGATATTATAATACCATGTGTATGCTCTTCTGTAAATTCGCAGAAAAGACAAATGTTACAAAAATGATACTGTAAAATTGTGCAATATAGCCAAAAACGGTGCAAAAAATGGAAAATGTGAAAGTTTTATAATCTTACGACTTCATATTTGATTTGCTTTTTCAATATGTTAAAATTAAAAAAAGCAGAAAATTTTATAGATAAGGGGAAAGATGATGAAAGAATTTGTTGAAATGCGGGATGTCCGTAAGATTTACCGTATGGGTGAAGTTGAGATTGCCGCAGCAGATGGAATTGATTTTCAGATAAAAAAAGGTGAATTTGCAGTTGTGGTAGGCCCAAGTGGTGCGGGAAAAACGACAGTGCTTAACATTCTGGGGGGAATGGATACGGCAACAAGTGGAGAGGTCTGGATCGATGGAAAGAATATTGTAAAGTATTCGCCGAGGCAGCTTACTTCCTATAGAAGGGATGATATTGGATTTGTATTCCAGTTTTACAACTTGATTCCGAACCTGACGGCGCTTGAAAATGTAGAGTTGGCACTGCAGATCTGTAAGGATCCGTTGGATGCGGAGATGGTTCTTAGGGAAGTGGGACTGGCAGATCGTATGAAGAATTTCCCGGCACAGCTTTCCGGTGGGGAGCAGCAGAGGGTATCGATTGCACGTGCACTGGCAAAGAACCCGAAGCTTCTTTTGTGTGATGAGCCGACAGGGGCGCTGGATTACAATACCGGTAAGGCAATATTAAAGCTTTTACAGGATATGTGCCGTGAACGAGGGATGACAGTGATCCTGATCACACACAACTCAGCGATCACGCCGATGGCAGATCGTGTAATTAAGATGAAGAATGGAAAAGTCGGAAGCATGAAGCTGAATGAAAGACCGGTTCCGGTAGAGACGATTGAATGGTAGGTGGACGTAAAGACCGATGAAGAAAAATATTTTACGCAAAGATTTTATAATAGAAATAAAAAAGACGATGGGACGGTTTGTATCAATCTTTTTTATCGTAGCATTGGGTGTCGCATTTTATTCGGGAATCCGTGCATCAGAGCCAAGTATGCGGATCACTGCAGATCAGTATTTCGATGATTCAGAGCTGATGGATCTGAAGGTAATGGGAACCATGGGACTTACCAAAGCGGATATCAAAGCAATTGGAAAGGTATCAGGAATTGAAGCTGTAGAAGGCGGATACAGCAAAGACGTGCTTTGCCCGGTTGGAGACAATGAAAAGGTTGTCCATATGCTGAGTATGCAGAAGAATTTTGATCAGGTTTCGGTTGTGGAAGGCAGGCTGCCGGAAAAAGCCGGAGAATGTCTGGTGGATGAAGATTTTCTGAGCTATACAGACCTGAAGGTTGGCGACACGGTAACTTTCCATTCCGGCGATGGAGAGGCATTGACGGATTCGCTGGTTACAGATACATACAAGATTGTCGGGATCGGGAACAGTCCGCTGTATATTTCATTTGGAAGAGGAAGCAGTACGATCGGAACCGGAGAGATCAGTGGATTTGTTGTAGTGGATAAAGCTTCTTTTGACATGGATGTTTATACGGAAGCTTATGTGAAAGTGAGCGGTGCAGAAGAGAAAACTGCATTTACGGATGAATACAATAATCTGTCGGATGCAGCAAAGGAAGCCGTGAGTGCAATCGAAGAGGAACGCTGTGCAGCCCGCAAACAGGAGATCGTAGATGAGGCAAATGAAAAGCTTGCTGATTCGGAGAAGACAGTGAATGAAAAATCGCAGGAACTGGAGGATGCGAAAAAAGAGCTGGAGAGTGGGAAAAGCAAGGCAGCCGAAGAACTGGAAAAAGCAAAGCAACAGATTACGGATGGAGAAGCGGAGCTTGCGGATGCAAAGCAGCAGATCGCAGACGGCGAGACACAGCTTGCCGATGCAAAAGCGCAGCTGAATGATAAGCAGGCACAGCTTGATTCAGCGGAGGCACAGTATGAATCCGGAAAAGCACAGTTGGATCAGAAAGAACAGGAGCTTGCAGATGCGGAACAGGTTTATCTGAGCAATTACTCGAAATATATGCCGATCATTACGGCGGGGAAGGAACAGATTCCAGCAGGAAAGTCACAGATCGCGGATGGGAAGAAACGGTTGGACGAGGGACTTGCACCGCTTAATCAGCTGAAAGACGAACTGGCTGGGATTGAAGATGAAATCAGTCAGTGTGATTCAAAAATTGCAGGATTGAAGACGCAGCTGGACGGAATGGACAGCGAGGTATATCGGAAATATGTAAATATTCCTAAAGAGAATAGAAATGAAGAAGAACAAGCTTATGTAGAAAAATGGGAGAATTTAAATACAAAGCTTGCCGGTATGCAGGAACGGAAGACACAGCTTGAAAATACAAAGCAGGAGAAACTGAACAAGGCAGGTTTTGCCACAGAAGCAGACCTGGAGGCACAGATTACTAGCCTGACTAAGCAAAAAGAAGATCTGGATGCAAAAGAGACGGCACTTCTTCAGCAGGAGCAGACACTTGCCGCACAGGAAGAAGAGCTGTTAAGTGCAGGCAGACAGATTACAGACGGCAAGAGTCAGATTGCAGCAGCCAGATCCCAGCTTGACAGTACAAAATCACAGATCACGGACGGAAAAGCACAGATTCAGTCTGCATGGGCACTTCTGAATGAAAAAGAGGGCACTTTAAATGCAAGTAAAGCACAACTTGCATCCGGTGAACAGGAGCTTGCGGATGGTCGGAGTGAATATGAGCAGGCAGCAAAAGAAGCTGAAGACCGGATCACGGACGGGCAGGTGAAGATCACAGACGGAGAAAAGCAGCTTGTGGATGCAAAGCAGAAGATCGCAGACGCAAAGGCTGAGATCAAAAAGATTGAGAATCCGAAATGGTACGTGCAGACGAGAGAGGATGCGCTGACAGAATATCAGGGCTATGGGGATAATGCAGACCGGATGCGTTCCATTGGAAAAGTATTTCCGGTACTCTTCTTCCTGGTGGCAGCACTGATCAGTCTGACGACGATGACACGAATGGTAGAGGAGCAGAGAGTCCAGATCGGAACGATGAAGGCACTCGGTTACGGAAAAGCTGCAATTGCAGGGAAATACATTGGTTATGCTCTGATTGCAACGCTTGGCGGAAGTATTTTCGGAGTACTGGTCGGGGAAAAGATCCTGCCGTTTATCATTATTTATGCTTATATGATCTTGTATAAGCATCTGCCGGCGATCCTGGTACCGTACCATATGATCTATGCACTCCAGGCTTCGGGAATCGCAGTTGCCTGCACACTGATCGCTACGATCGCATCCTGCTACAAAGAGCTGGCAGCAGAACCGGCAGAGCTGATGCGTCCGGCAGCACCGAAGCAGGGGAAGCGGATTCTTCTGGAGCGGATCGGAATTATCTGGAAGCATCTGAATTTTACATGGAAATCGACCGTGCGGAATCTGATCCGGTATAAGAAGCGATTCTTTATGACCATTTTCGGAATCGGCGGCTGTATGGCACTGATGGTAGTCGGATTCGGAATGAAGGACTGTATCTATGAGATCGTCAGCCTGCAGTATGAGAAGGTGCAGTTCTATGATGCGGCAACCTACATGAGTGACGACATATCCGAAGAGAACAGACAACAGCTCCATGATTATCTGGATCAGAATGCAGATATAAAAGAGACGATCGAAGCGCGGATGCAGAAGACCGATGTAAAATCTGCATCCGGTAAAAAGACACTTTATCTGATGGTGCCATCGGATAATGAAAAGATTGAGAACTTTTTAAGCTTCCACAGCAGGACCAATAAGGACGAGGTTTATTCACTGAAAAAAGACGAAGTGATTCTGACTGAGAAAATGGCATCCCTTCTGAATGTAAAGGTGGGAGATGAGCTTACGATCGAGGACGAGGACAGGGGAGACCAGACGGTGACGGTTGGCGCCATCTGCGAGAACTATATGAGCCATTACCTGTATCTGTCACCGGAAAAATACGAGGAATTATATGGTGTACCGGCAGAATATAACACGATCATCTACAGTGTAAAGGACGGAAAGGATGATCAGATCGAGAAGATCGGAACAAAGCTTCTGTCGATGGATGGAGTACTGAATGTAAGTTATACCAGCAGTATTGAAGGAAGGCTGGATGACATGCTGCGAAGCCTGAATCTGGTCATCGTGGTACTGATCGTATCTGCCGGAATGCTGGCATTTGTGGTACTGTACAATCTGAACAATATCAACATCACCGAGCGTCAGAGAGAGCTTGCAACCTTGAAGGTTCTGGGATTCTACGACGGAGAGGTTGCCTCTTATGTATACAGAGAGAATATCCTGCTGACGATCATTGGATCGGTTGTGGGTATGGTGCTTGGTAATCTGCTTCACCGGTATATCATCCTGACGGTTGAGGTGGAAGAAGCGATGTTCGGACGTCAGATACACTGGCAGAGTTATCTGTACAGTTTCTTGTTTACTGTAGCATTTTCTTTATTTGTAAATTGGGTAATGTTCTACAAGCTGAAGAAGATCGATATGGTGGAATCTTTGAAGAGCGTGGAGTAAAAGCTTTTGCAAGTGTATGTCAAAGATTTCTTATAGACGGTACACAAAGAATCGGAAAATATATTTCACAGAAAGTTTATATTCTTCACAGAATTATTAGCACTCTTGTCAAAAGAGTGCTAATTTTCTATTGACATTTAGAAATCAGGGTATTAAGATATTTCATAGACAGAAAAATACGGTATTTGAAACCGTAAAAAGATAGAATATGAAATTTAGGAGTGATAAAAATGGCAGCAAAAAAAGGTAGTCTTTCAATCAGCAGCGAAAATATTTTCCCGATTATCAAGAAATGGGTATATTCTGATCATGATATTTTCGCAAGAGAGCTTGTTTCCAATGGATGCGACGCGATCACAAAATTAAAGAAGCTGGACATGATGGGAGAATATACACTTCCGGATGATTATAAAGGAAAGATCCAGGTTATTGTAAACCCGGAAGAGAAGACTTTGAAATTCATCGATAATGGTCTTGGTATGACTGCTGATGAAGTAGAAGAATATATCACACAGATCGCATTTTCAGGAGCAACCGAATTCCTGAACAAATACAAAGATAAGACAACAGAGGACGATATGATTGGACACTTTGGTCTTGGATTCTACTCTGCCTTCATGGTAGCTGATGAAGTTCATATTGATACCCTTTCTTATAAAGAAGGTGCAAAACCGGTACACTGGGTAAGTGAAGGCGGTACAGAGTATGAGATGGAAGAAGGGGATAAAGAGGAAGTTGGTTCTGAAATCACCTTATTCCTGAACGAAGATTGTGTAGAATTTTCAAATGAATACAGAATCCGCGAAGTCCTTGAGAAATACTGTTCATTCATGCCGGTAGAGATTTTTGTATCCAAAGCAAATGCAGAACCGGAATATGAGACGATCCCGGAGGATGAAGTCCTGGATACCGATACGGTTGTTGAACATATCCATGAAGACGCCAAGATGGAAGAAAAAGAAAATGAGAACGGTGAAAAAGAAATGGTTGAAGTTTCACCGGCATCCGACAAAGCAAAGATCGTGAAACGCCCGGTATCGATCAGTGATCCGGCACCGCTGTGGACAAAGCATCCAAACGAATGCAGCAAAGAAGATTATATTGATTTCTACCGGAAAGTATTTATGGATTACAAAGAACCTCTGTTCTGGATTCATCTGAACATGGATTATCCATTCAACTTAAAGGGTATCCTGTACTTCCCTAAGATCAATACCGAATACGATTCCATTGAAGGAACCATCAAATTGTACAACAATCAGGTATTTATCGCAGACAATATCAAAGAAGTTATTCCGGAATTCCTGATGGTATTAAAAGGAGTCATTGATTGTCCGGATCTGCCGCTTAACGTATCACGAAGCGCACTGCAGAATGATGGATTCGTACAGAAGATCTCCGAATACATTTCCAAGAAAGTTGCCGACAAGCTTTCAGGAATGTGCAAGACAGATAAAGAAAACTATGAGAAATACTGGGATGACATCAGCCCATTTATCAAATTCGGCTGCCTGAAAGATGAAAAATTCTGCGAGAAGATGAGCGATTATGTTCTGTTCAAGAACCTGGATCACAAGTATATGACACTCAAAGAATGCATCGAAAAAAATGGCGGAAAAGCAGAACCGGAGGAAAAGACCGAGGGTGAAAATGCAGAGCAGTCAGCAGAAAAGAAAGAAACAGAGAAGACAACAATTTACTATGTAACAGATGAACAGCAGCAGAGCCAGTATATCAATATGTTCAAAAAAGAGGGACTGGACGCAGTGATCTTGTCACATAATATTGATTCTCCATTTATTACTCAGATGGAGCAGAAGAACGAACATATCAAGTTCCAGAGAATCGATGCAGATCTGACTGATCACTTCAAAGAAGATGTATCTGAAGAAGAAAAAGAAGCATTCAAAGAAAAAACTGACAGTCTGGTCGAAATCTTCCGCAAAGCACTTGGCAATGACAAACTGGAAGTAAAAGTGGAAAAGATGAAAGATGAAAATGTGGCATCTATGATTACACTTTCCGAAGAATCACGCCGTATGCAGGAAATGATGAAGATGTATGGAATGTCAGGCATGGATCCGTCTATGTTCGGAACAAATGCAACCCTGATCCTGAATGCAAATCATCCGCTGGTAGAATATGTTGTAGCACATAAAGATGGCGAAAATACAGAAATGTTCTGCCATCAGTTATATGACCTGGCAATGCTGGCACACAAGCCACTCAGCCCGGAAGAGATGACAGAATTTGTGAAACGCAGTAATGAAATTATGATGAAATTGGCAAAATAATCTTGTTGTAGATACCCGGAAAAGTCTGAACCATTCAGATTCCCATTTTCGCTTATGCGAAAAGGTCTGAATGGTCAGGCTTTTTTTGCTGTATTTGGAAACACTTTCCACAAAGTGTTGATGAACTTCCCGGCCTTTTATAGTATAATATAACAAAAGAGAGGCGGTGGATACGATGAAGAATTATTCAAAGGATATAAGCAGACAATATCATATTCAGGTGGCCAACGGGGAAATCGGCCGTTATGTCATTCTCCCGGGAGATCCAAAGCGCTGCAAAAAAATAGCACAGTATTTTGAAGATCCTGTGATGATTGCGGATAACCGGGAATTTATCACTTATACAGGAACTTTAGATGGCGTAAAGGTAAGTGTCACATCTACCGGAATTGGGGGACCATCAGCAGCAATTGCGATGGAAGAATTAGCCAGATGTGGAGCTGATACGTTTGTACGGATTGGAACCTGCGGTGGGATACAGCCGGAAGTAAAAAGTGGGGATATAGTAGTTGCTACGGGTGCCGTCAGAATGGAAGGGACTAGCAAAGAATATGCGCCGATCGAATATCCGGCAGTGGCAGACCTTATGGTGGTGAACGCACTGGTCAGTGCTGCGAAGGAAAAGGAATGTGAATTTTATACCGGAGTGGTACAGTCAAAAGATGCATTTTACGGACAGCATGAGCCGGAGAAGATGCCGGCAGGTTATGAACTGATCAATAAATGGGAAGCCTGGAAGAAACTGGGATGTCTGGCATCAGAGATGGAGACGGCAGCACTTTACATTGTGGCAGCAAAGCTTCATGTACGCGTGGGTGCGTGTTTCCTTGTAATGGCAAATCAGGAAAGAGAAAAACTGGGACTTGAAAATCCGGTAGTACATGATACAGATATGGCAGTACAGGTGGCAGTGGAAGCCATCAGAAAGTTGATCAAAGAGGATCGGTAAATGAAAGAAACAATATATAAACGAATCTTTGTGATCGTTCTGGATTCGCTCGGAATTGGTGCAATGCCTGATTCTGAGAAATTCGGTGACAGGGATGTAGATACATTTGGTCATATTTTAGACAGAATGGGAACACTGGAGATTCCAAATCTTCAGAAGCTTGGTATGCTGAATCTGCATACCGGGGGAAAGATGTATGGAATCGAGAATCCGGTTGGAAAAATTACCAGACTGAAAGAGGCGAGTAACGGAAAAGATACGATGACCGGACACTGGGAAATGATGGGAATTTATACAAAAAAACCATTTAAAACCTTTACCGAACATGGATTTCCACCGGAACTGATCGCAGAACTGGAAAAACGTTGCGGGAAAAAAGTGATTGGAAACCGTAGTGAGAGCGGAACAAAGATCATTGAAGAACTTGGGGAAGAAGAAATTGAAACAGGTGCAATGATTGTCTATACCTCTGCGGATTCTGTATTGCAGATTTGTGGAAATGAAGAGACATTTGATCTGGCAAATCTGTACCGGTGTTGTGAGATCGCAAGAGAGATCACGATGAAGGATGAATGGCGCGTGGGACGAGTCATTGCAAGACCGTATGTAGGAAAGAAAAAAGGTGAATTTAAAAGAACCAGCAACCGCAGGGATTATGCACTTGAGCCGACCGGAAAGACTGCACTTGACGCACTGAAAGATGCGGGAAAGGATGTGATCGCAGTCGGAAAGATCCATGATATCTTTTGCGGGGAAGGAATCACAGAATCGTATCATTCCAACAGCTCCGTGCATGGAATGGAGCAGACCATTGAGATTTGCAAAAAAGATTTTGACGGACTGTGCTTTGTAAATCTGGTTGATTTTGATGCACAGTGGGGACACCGGCGCGATCCGGTTGGCTACGGACATGAGATTGAGAGATTTGATAAAAATCTTGGAATTTTGCTGGATGATCTGCGGGAGGATGATCTTCTTATTATTACCGCCGATCATGGAAACGATCCGACCTACACAGGAACCGATCATACACGGGAATATGTACCGTTTTTGGCGTATTCCAAAAAGATGGATGAGGGTGGCGTGATTATGGAGGAAAATACCTTTGCAGTGATCGGGGCAACGGTCACAGATAATTTTGGTGTAAAAATGCCGGAAGGAACGATCGGGCATTCGATTCTGAATGAACTTATTTAGCAAGAAAAAGCAGGAAAAAAGAGAATGAAAAAAGAACAAATTAAAAAAATGATAGAAATCGCGCTTTCTCAGCTTGCATATTCTTATACCCCTTATTCTGACTTTAAAGTGGGAGCTGCGCTGCTTGGAAAGAATGGACGGATATATACGGGATGCAATATTGAAAATGCGGCTTATACACCGACAAACTGTGCGGAGCGTACCGCGTTTTTCAAGGCAGTCAGCGAAGGAGTAAAAGAATTTGATGCAATCTGTATTGTAGGAGGAAAGGGCGGTGTTGTGACAGAGTATGCACCGCCGTGCGGAGTATGCAGGCAGGTCATGATGGAATTCTGCGATCCGGAGACATTTCAGATCATTCTTGCAGTAGATGCAAAGCATTATGATATCTATACCTTGAAAGAAATGTTGCCAAAAGGTTTCGGACCATCTAATCTTACAGAATGAGAAAGGACTCAGACTCCAAAAGAAGATTTTTGAAGAAAAGGAAAAAGAGAAGGAATGAAAAATGACACAGGAAACCTTGAAAGAATTACCAAAGATTGAGCTTCACTGTCATCTGGACGGTTCTCTTAGCAGATCATTTATTGAAAAAAGGCTTGGAAGAACTGTAAGACCTGAAGAACTCAGTGTTTCAGAAAACTGTACAAGTCTGAATGAATATCTGGAAAAATTTGACCTTCCCGGCAGATGTATTATGGATGAAGAGGGACTTTCCGGAGCTGCGTATGATCTGCTCTCCCAGATGAACGAAGAAAATGTCTGTTATGCGGAGATCCGTTTTGCTCCGCTTCTGTCAGAGACAAAAAAGATGGACAGCCGGAAGGTGATCGAAGCAGTGATCAGCGGAATGGAGCGGGGGAAAAAAGATTTTGGAATCGAGTATGGTGTGATCATCTGTGCAATGCGACATCACAGCACTGAGGATAATATGCGGATGATCAAGACGGCAAGAGAATATCTGGGATCCGGAGTTTGTGCAGCAGATCTTGCAGGAGCAGAAGCATTGTATCCGATGTCTGAATTTATGGATATTTTTACAGAGACAAAGAAGATGGGAATGCCATTTACACTCCATGCCGGAGAATGTGGAAATCCACAGAATGTCATAGATTCGATAAACGTGGGAGCTGGAAGGATCGGGCATGGGATCGCGATGCGTGGCAACCAGGAGATCCGGAAAATGGCAAAAAAAGCAGATATTGGTATCGAGATGTGTCCGATCAGCAATTTACAGACCAAATCTGTAAACTGCATGGCGGAATATCCGATGCGGGAATTTCTGGATGCAGGGTTAAAAGTATCGGTCAACACAGATAACCGAACGGTAAGTAACACCAGTCTTACAAAAGAACTGGAATTTATTCAAAAAAATTATAGAATCCGGGACGAAGAAATCCTTCAGATGATGAAAAATGCAATTGATACTGCATTTGCCGATGATTCTATAAAAGATAAAATTTGCAAAATGCTGAAATAAAGAAACTACAAACAGAGAGGATTGACTCTGAAGAATAAGAGAAAAGAGGAATTCTGTATGAGCAATGAAATTTATGAAAAGCTGGAAATATGCCGGAAAAGCATTCTCCAAAAAACGAATTTTAAACCGGAAGTGGCAGTGATTCTGGGCTCCGGTCTTGGCGAATACGCATCAAAAATCAAGATAGAACAGATCATTCCATACACAGAAATTGAAGGTTTTCCGGTGTCGACAGTTGTGGGACATAAAGGACAATTTGTATTTGGTTATGTAAAAGAAGTTCCGGTTGTGATCATGCAGGGACGTGTGCATTATTATGAAGGGTATCCGGTAACAGATGTGGTGCTTCCGGTGCGGCTGATGGGAATGTTAGGCGCAAAGAAGCTGATTCTTACCAATGCATCAGGCGGAATCAATACCGGATTCCATCCGGGCGATCTCATGCTCATCACAGACCAGATTATGAGTGGAATCCCTAATCCACTGATCGGTGCCAATGTTGAAGAACTTGGAACCCGTTTTCCGGATATGAGTGAAGCCTATAGTGAACGGATGCAGCAGATCATAAAGAAAGAAGCCCAAAAACTCGGCATTCCTCTGAAAGAAGGTGTATACCTTCAGCTTACCGGTCCATCTTATGAAACTCCGGCAGAAATCCGTATGTACCGCACCTGTGGGGCTGATGCCGTAGGCATGAGCACCGCCTGCGAGACGATCGCTGCCCGCCACATGGGAATCGAAGTCTGCGGCATCTCCTGTATCACCAACCTCGCCTCCGGCATGACATCACAACATCTGAACCACCAGGAAGTTCAACAAACCGCCGACCGGGTGGCTGAGCAATTCCAGGAATTACTGACAGCAATCATTACCCACGTATAAGAAACGGAACATATATCTGAATTTACCCAGAACCAGGTCCAAGGTTCCAGATTTTCCGGAACCCGCCGACCGTCCTCTTGCAATTCCGAGTTGAGGCATTGTGTAAGAATTTTGCCAACGAGATAGAAAGACAAAGAGCATAAAATACTGCATACAGTATTTTATGCTCTTTGTCTCATCACTATTTTCAAAATTTTACTCAACCTCAAACGGAATCTCGTACTTCGCAAAAATCCGCTGCGCCATCTTGTCCCATGCCTGCTCCAGTGATTTGTCCAGCGTGAACAGGTTCATAGATGTTCCTGTCGTACAGCTAAGTTTTGTCCCGTCATATTTAAAATTCAGGTACAGTCCCTGCACATCTGCCGGAGCAAAGGAAAGATGTTCCTGTTCGAGAAGCCGTGCAATATTCGGTGCTGACATAGAAAGAACAAAATGAAATCCCAGCGGAGTACGCTTTCCTTTGATCAGAGAAAGACAAAACTCGCGAAGTTCCTTCCAGAGAGCATATTCCCGGTCATCCAGAGCTTCTTTTTCTTCAGCACTGAAGAAATCTTTTTTCAGTCGTCCGTTAAATTGAAAGGTATTAAAAGTTGTGATATCTCCTTCAATAAATAAAAAGGAGTCAAATGCAGGATGCAGTAAAAGTGCGTTCATGCATTTTTTTGTATCCAGAGAAAAAATAAGCATAGACTTCCTCCCGTCATCAGTGTAATAGTATCAGTATAGCATAAATCTTGAGATATGTATAAGAATTTGATACAATACGGGAAAGAAGAAGGATGGATGACAAGATGAAAATAGAATTAAACCGGGATCAGATCAAATACATTGCAGTGTTTACTATGCTGCTCAATCACGTTGCAAATATATTTCTGCAACCAGGAACCTTTGCCTGCGAAGCGCTAAAGGATATCGGTTATTTTACAGCACCGGTCATGTGCTGGTTTCTGGTTGAAGGATACCGTTATACAAGGTCAGTAAAAAAATATGCCGGAAGACTGTTGATCTTTGCTGTCATTTCACAGCTTCCGTATTATCTGGCATTTGCGCGGAATCATCTGGCACCGTGGTATACTTTAAATATGATATTTACACTTTTTCTGTGTCTGTGTCTGATGATCGCAGAGGAAAAAATATCAGATCCGGGAAAGAAAAGTCTGGTTGTACTGGGAATTATAGCAGTAAGCAGT
Organism: Coprococcus sp. AM97-35; assembly: GCF_027697525.1. Classification (NCBI taxonomy): domain Bacteria; kingdom Bacillati; phylum Bacillota; class Clostridia; order Lachnospirales; family Lachnospiraceae; genus Coprococcus; species Coprococcus sp. AM97-35. Next base: position 20,745 of record NZ_JAQESL010000015.1, read on the forward strand.
ATCTGTGACTGGGCAATTCTGGCTCCATTGTATACGCTTTGGTTTTACCGGGCAGGAGAGGATCCAAAGCGCCGGAAAAAGGCTTTTTTTATTGCAGCACTTGTTCTGGGGATTACGGTGACAGCAGAACTTCCGGGAGTTGCAGGAATCGCAGCGGGAGCAGGGGCAATGATTGCAGTACTGGCAGCGGGAGTCTGTGTTTTGGTATTTTATAACGGAAAAAAATCACAGAAACATTTTCTTGTGAAAAAGTATTTTTTTTACGTGTTTTACCCTGCACATTTGGTGATTTTGGCATTATTAAAGATTTGACTTTTATAATAGAAGAAAGTAAAATGAATAGGTTAGAGTATTTATCACATGATTCAATGAAAATGAAACTCATATTTTAATAAAAGATAGGATGCATAGCATGAAGAAAAGAACGATGGAGAAAGAACATCAGGCAGAAGAAAGAAGAAAAAAAGTTCTGATGGAAATTGCAGGAGCGGTTGTTGTACTGACGGTAATCGTAAGTATTGGTCTTTCGCATCTTGGAACAGATAAGGTGAATACATCAGCAGGAGTAAAAGCAATCAAGAAGTTAGAAAAAGCAGATGTATCTGAGGTGGAGACCAAAATTTCAAATATTGAGAAAGAAGAAAAACAGGCGACAGAGGACTGGCAGAACCGTCCGTTGTCCGAAAAATTTGCGCATGCGGTGATTCTCGGAGATTCGATCACAACCGGTTTTACCGTATATGATGTGCTTGATACTTCTAAGGTTGCAGCGGAAAAAGGAATGCACCTTGATCAGACCGGTGATCTGATCAGGACAGCAGCAGAGTTAAAGCCGGAAGTCCTCTTTCTGGCACTTGGACTGAATGACATTTCCGGAACAGATGGAGATACAGATGCATTTATTGAAAAATACAAAGCGGTACTTGCAAATGTGCGTGAGCAGATGCCCGATGCAGTGCTCTATATCAACTGTATTCTTCCTGTTTCCGCTCAAAAAGAAGAAGAAGAGCCGGTTTATGCCAAGATTCCGGATTATAATACCGCACTTAAAGCAATGTGTGATGAAGAAGGAATTACATTTATCGATAATACAGAGATCGTAAAAGATGAGTATTATGAGCAGGATGGCGAGCATATGAAGGCGGAGTATTATCCAATCTGGGCAGAACATATGGCGGAGGTGGCCGGAATATGACAAAGAAAAAAGGGGAATTTACAGTTCTGCGTAATATCAGAGCTGGGATGGTAATTATTTTGCTTATCTATATCGGTCTGATCTTTCAGTCTAAGGGAGACAGCGATACACCGTTTGCAGATGTACAGAAAGCGGCTGTGGATGCGGCAGATGACAAGAACATGACACTTGCCGGAACCCAGGAAATCAAGAGATTCTATGGGATCAATCCAAAGGATTATGAAGATATAACACTGTATTATACGAATGAAACAATGGGAGTCAACGAGCTCCTTCTGGTGAAAACAAAGGACGAGAATGAGGCAGAGGCAGTTGAAAAAGCCGCAGAACAGCGAAAAAAGACACAGCTCGATAATTTTGAAGGATATGGGGCCGAGCAGGTAAAGCTTCTGGATGCTTCGATCATTAAGACGAAAGGTACATACGTGCTTTTTGTTATTTCACCAAAAGCTGAAACTGTAGAAAAGGCGTTTACAAAGAGCCTGAAGTAGATAAAAGGAAACGAAAAAGTTATGTTATTTAGTAGTCTGGTATTTTTGTTTACATTTTTGCCAATTACACTGTTGGTATATTATTTGGTGTCGCGTAAGGTAAAAAATGTGGTACTTTTGATCGCTTCCCTCATATTTTATGCGTGGGGAGAGCCGGTCTATATCTTCCTGATGCTGATTTCCATTCTGTTCAATTATTTTTGCGGAATGGACATTGCATTAAAAGCAGGAAGAAAATCGCAGGTGCGCAGTCTGATCTTTACGATCGTTGTAAACCTGTTTATTCTTGGATTTTTCAAATATTACGGATTTATCGTAACAAATTTAAATGCGATCCTTCCGTTCTATATTCCATATAGAAAACTGGAACTCCCAATCGGAATTTCTTTCTATACTTTCCAGACATTGTCTTACATCATTGATGTATATAGGGGAAATGTAGACGTACAGGTAAATCTGATTGATTTCGGAACCTATGTTACAATGTTCCCACAGCTGATCGCAGGTCCGATCGTACAGTATGCAGATGTGGAGAGACAACTGCGTGAAAGAAAGGAATCACTGACGAAGTTTGGATACGGTGCCTGGTTCTTTGTGATGGGACTGGCAAAGAAGGTGCTTTTGGCGAATACGATTGGTTCGATTTATGAAAATATCGCGGCGATGGATGGAATGTCAGTAGTGACTGCGTGGCTTGGATGTCTTGCCTACACTTTCCAGATTTATTTCGATTTCAGCGGTTATTCGGACATGGCAGTCGGACTTGGAAAGATGTTCGGATTTGAGTTTATGCAGAACTTCAATTATCCGTATATTTCCAAAAGTGTTACCGAGTTCTGGAGAAGATGGCATATTTCGCTGGGATCATGGTTCCGCGAGTATGTGTATATTCCGCTTGGAGGAAACAGGGTAACGGTTCCGCGGCATTTACTGAATCTTCTGATTGTATGGTTCCTGACCGGTCTCTGGCACGGGGCAAGCTGGAACTTTGTAGTATGGGGGCTCTTCTACGGAGTGATCCTCATTACTGAAAAATATTTTACAGGAAAAATACTTGCAAAGCTGTCGGGGGCAGTCCAGACACTTTACACAATGATTCTGGTCATGCTCGGCTGGGTACTGTTCTTCAGCCCGACACTCGGAAGCGCACTTACCTGGATCGGCAATATGTTCGGACAGGGTGCAACCGGATTTATGGATAGCCAGGCATTGTATCTGATCATGCGAAACTGGCTCTTCTGGGTGGCAGGGATCATAGGAAGTACACCGTTTATGCATCTGCTCGGAAAGCGGCTGGTATTTAATGAAGAAAGACCGCATACGGTTCTGGCAGGCTGCCTGATGACAGGACTGTTTGTACTGTGTGTGGCATATCTGGTGACAGAAAGTTACAATCCATTTTTATATTTTAGATTTTAAGGAAAGACAATGGTAGAAAGAAAGAATAATAAACAAAAAAACAGAACAAAGTATTTTCTGCCAGGAGGGAAAAAACAGATCCAGGCAGTATGTGCGTTTTTATTTTTGGGAGTCCTTATTCTCAGCTGCGGAGTAAACCTTATGCATAAAGACAGGCAGATGTCAGAAAAAGAAATGCGTATGCTGGCGCAGAAACCGGAAATTTCTCTTTCCGGAATTGCTTCCGGAAGGTTTATGGAGCAGTACGAGGAGTATGTATCGGATCAGTTTGCAGGAAGAGATACCTGGGTAAGAATTAAGACATTCGCGGACAGTGTGGCGGGGAGGACAGAAGAAGGTGGTGTTTTCAAAGGAAAGGATCATTATCTGATGGAAGATGTTGCTGTGGCAGATGAAAGTGATCTGAAAGAGAATCTGGATGCAATGAAGAATTTTAAAGAGCGTTATCCGGATATCCAGATGCATATGATGCTGGTCCCGAATGCGGCAAATGTTATGGAGGACAAGCTTCCGGCATTTGCGGTGACTGCCAGTCAGAGCAGACAGATCAGCCGTGTAAAGGCAGAACTTGGAGATTCTTATGACTGGATCGATGCAGAAAAAGTATTGGATGCTCACAAGGATGAAGCAATTTATTATCACACGGATCATCACTGGACTTCTCTTGGTGCATGGTATGCATTCCAGGGAGCAAAGACGCAGCTTGGACTGGATAAGAGTGAAGAAATTAAGATGAAAGCCTATGCGGTATCGGATTCTTTTAACGGAACGTTATCCGCAAAGAGTGGATATGAGACAGATTATAAGGAACCAATCTATATTTATCTGCCAAAGAGTGCGGATGCACCACAGGTTGCAGTCAATTATGTGGAAGAACAGAAAAAGAGTGCTTCTATGTATGATTCATCCAAACTGGATGAGAGAGATCAATATTCCGTATTCTTCGGTGGAAATCATGCAATGATCGATATCCAGTCAACACAGACAGAAAAACGCAGACTTCTGGTGTTCAAAGATTCATATGCAAACTGTTTTCTTCCGCTTCTGGCTCCGTATTACCGGGAAATCGTTGTGATCGACCCTCGTTATTATACCGGTAAATTAAGTTCTGTGATGTCAGATAAACAGTTTGATGATGTGCTGTTCCTGTATAATGCCAATACATTCTTTGAAGACCGGATGCTGGCGGGGGTACTGGATGAGAATTAACAGGAGAAAAACATGGCAAATAAAATAGAAAAGCAGTTTCTGGACACGGAAAATAAAGGACCGGTCCGGCTGAACAAATATTTAAGTGAAGCTGGTGTATGTTCCAGAAGGGAAGCGGACAAACTGATAGCAGCCGGACAGGTGACGGTTGACGGTGTGCGTGCAGAGACCGGAATGAAGGTAGAGCCGTGGCAGGTTGTCCGGATTGGGAAAAAGCAGGTATCCAGACAGGAAGAGATGATCGTGCTTGCGGTCAATAAGCCACGTGGAATTGTCTGTACTGAGGAAAGACGGGAGAGAGACAGTATTGTACGATTTCTTAACTATCCGGTACGGATTACTTATGTAGGACGTCTGGATAAGGATTCGGAAGGACTGCTTCTGATGACGAACAACGGTGACATTATCAACCGGATGATGCGTGCGGCAAATAAACATGAAAAAGAATATAAAGTTACAGTTGATAAGCCGGTAACAGATGAATTTCTCAAGGAGATGGCGGGTGGTGTCCCAATCCTGGATACTGTCACAAGACCATGCCAGGTGGAAAAGCTTGGAAAATATAAATTTAAGATCATTCTGACACAGGGACTCAACCGGCAGATCCGCCGGATGTGTGAGGTACTTGGCTACGAGGTAAAGGAGCTTCGGAGAGTGCGGATCATGAATATCGAACTTGGTAATTTAAAGCCGGGAGAATACCGGAAGGTTACGGATCAGGAACTGAATGAACTCTATGAGCTGATCAGGGATTCAAAGTCAGAGCCGACACCGTGGAACAATAATTAAAAGTGTGGATTTGGATATGGATAAGATGAAAAGGATGCAGGAGCTGGTAGAGCTTCTGAATAAAGCCGGAAAAGCTTATTATCAGGATGCGCAGGAAATTATGAGCAATTATGAGTATGATGCGCTGTATGATGAACTGAAAGGTCTGGAAGAAGAGTTGGGAACCGTTATGGCTTCCAGTCCGACTGTGAATGTAGGATATGAAGTATTAAGTGAGCTTCCGAAAGAACGTCATGAGTCACCGATGCTTTCTCTTGACAAGACAAAAGAAGTGACAAGGCTGAAGGAATTTGTTGGAGACCAGACGGCTGTGATCTCATGGAAGATGGATGGTCTGACGATTGTTCTGACCTATCGTGACGGCGAGCTTTTTAAGGCAGTTACAAGAGGAAATGGAGAAGTCGGTGAGGTCATTACCAACAATGCGAAAGTATTTAAAAATGTGCCGCTTCATATTCCGTATAAAGGGGAACTGATCCTGCGAGGGGAAGCGGTGATCGGTTACAAAGATTTTGAGCGGATCAATGAAGAAATTGATGACGTGGATGCAAAATATAAAAACCCACGGAATCTGTGCAGTGGTTCTGTCCGCCAGCTGAACAACAAGATCACGGCACAGAGAAATGTAAAATTCTATGCATTTACCCTGGTACGTGCAGAAAATGTGGATTTCCACAATTCCAGAAAAGAACAGCTTGACTGGCTGGAACAGCAGGGATTTGATGTGGTGGAGCATTATCTGGTGACAAGAGAAGAACTGGATGAGAAGGTTGCATTTTTTGCAGAAAAGATCGTAGAAAATGATTTTCCGTCAGATGGTCTGGTCCTTGTATATGATGACATTGCGTATGGGCAGTCGCTTGGGAGAACGGCAAAATTCCCACGTGATTCTTTTGCTTTCAAATGGGCAGATGAGATCCGAGAGACGCACCTTCTGGAGATTGAATGGAGTCCGTCAAGGACAGGGCTTATTAACCCGGTAGCGATCTTTGAACCGGTAGAGCTGGAAGGAACAACGGTAAGCCGTGCAAGTGTACACAATTTAAGTATTATGGAGGAGCTGCATCTGGGAATCGGGGATACGATCGAAGTCTATAAGGCGAATATGATCATTCCGCAGATCGCGAAGAATCTGACCGGCAGTGACAATATTGAGATCCCGAAAGTCTGTCCGGTTTGTGGTGGAGCTACGGAGATCCGTCAGATGAATGATGCAAAGTCGTTGTATTGCACAAATCCGATGTGTCAGGCAAAAAGAATCAAATCCTTTGCATTGTTTGTCAGCAGGGATGCACTCAATATTGACGGGCTTTCTGAGGCGACACTGGAGAAATTTATTGCGAGAGGATTCATTCACAAATACAGAGATATCTTCCATCTGGATTCCTATCAGGAAGAAATTCAGACGATGGAAGGCTTTGGAGAAAAATCCTATGCGAACCTGATCGCAAGCGTGGATAAGGCGAGAAGCACAACACTTGCTAAAGTGGTATATGGACTTGGGATTGCAGGAATCGGTCTCGCAAATGCAAAACTGATCTGTCGCCATTTTAAAAATGATGTGGAAAAAATGACAGGAGCATCTGAAGAAGAACTGAGTGATATCCAGGGTGTAGGTCCGGTGCTTGCAGCGGCATTTGTAAAATATTTTGTATCAGAGGAAAGAAAAAAGGAATTTAAGCTCCTTCTTGGAGAACTGGAGATCCAGCCGGAAGAGATGGCAGAAGAACAGAAATTTGCAGGTATGAGTTTCGTTGTCACTGGCAGCGTGAATCATTTTGCAAACCGGAATGAGGTAAAAGAACTGGTTGAGAAGATGGGTGGAAAAGTGACCGGATCTGTAACGAAGAAGACAAATTATCTGATCAACAATGATGTAGAGTCTGCTTCTTCCAAGAACAGAAAGGCGAAAGAACTTGGAGTGCCGATCATTTCAGAGGAAGAGTTTATAGAACTTGCAGGGGTGGAAATCGAATAAGAAGGACAGAGGAATCGTCTGAATACGACCGAGAAAAGGAGGACCAGCCAATGGCAGAAAATGACCAGAAGGACAAGACAGTTGAGAAAGTAACCGGTGAGGTAGAAAATACAGACAAAAAAGAAAATAATGAAGACCGCTATGAAAAGGTCTGCTTCATCTGTCACAGACCGGAGAGTGTGACCGGAAAGATGATCGATCTTCCGAACAATATCTGCGTGTGTCCGGACTGTATGCAAAAAAGCTTTGATGCAATGAACAATATGAATTTTGGCGGGATGGATTACAGCCAGTTTATGAACATGGGACCGATGATGGGATTTGGAGACATGGATGCACAGATCCCGAAGAGCCAGCGTGTGAAAAAGAAAAAGCCGGAAGAAGAAAAAGAACCGATCCTGAATATCAAGGATATTCCTGCTCCGCATAAGATCAAAGCGAAACTGGATGAATATGTAGTAGGACAGGAATACGCCAAGAAGGTAATGTCGGTTGCTGTATACAATCATTATAAAAGAGTGGCAACGGATACAATGGATGAGATTGAAATCGAGAAATCCAATATGCTGATGATCGGACCTACCGGCTCTGGAAAGACGTATCTGGTAAAGACACTGGCAAAACTTTTGGATGTGCCGCTTGCAATTACAGATGCGACCTCTCTTACCGAGGCCGGCTACATAGGGGATGATATTGAAAGTGTAGTATCAAAGCTCCTTGCAGCTGCGGACAACGACGTAGATAAGGCGGAACAGGGAATTATCTTTATCGATGAGATCGACAAGATTGCGAAGAAAAAGAATACCAGCCAGAGAGATGTCAGCGGAGAATCCGTACAGCAGGGAATGTTAAAGCTGTTAGAAGGCAGCGAAGTGGAAGTGCCGGTAGGAGCCAACAGTAAGAATGCGATGGTTCCGCTCACTACAGTCAATACAAAGAATATCCTTTTTATCTGTGGCGGTGCGTTCCCGGATCTTGAGCAGATCATCAAGGAAAGACTGATGAAGAATTCTTCTATCGGGTTTGGAGCGGATCTGAAAGACAAATATGATCATGATAAGAAAATACTGGAGAAGGTGACGACAGAAGATCTGCGTAACTTCGGAATGATTCCGGAATTTCTGGGACGTCTCCCGATCGTATTTACGCTTCAGGGACTGGATGAAGAGATGATGGTTCAGATATTAAAAGAGCCGAAAAATGCGATCCTCAAGCAGTATCAGAAGCTTCTGGCACTGGATGAGGTCAATCTGAAATTCGATGATGGTGCACTTCATGCGATCGCAAGAAAGGCAATGAAGAAGGATACCGGAGCCCGTGCACTGCGTGCGATCATTGAAGAATTCATGCTGGATATTATGTATGAGATTCCGAAGGATGACAGCATCGGGGAAGTGACGATCACGGAGGCATATATCGAAGGAACCGGAGGACCGCTGATCGAGCTGAGAAGCCAGTCTGTACCAAGGCTTGAGCATCATTAAGTATAACAATAACCTGAGGATTGCGAGGGTGCAAAGCACGTAGCAATCTGGTATCAAAGGGGTCAAAATACCTTTTGCCCCAACATCATAACCTTCATATATCAAAAAAACATGGCGATCATACAAAAATAGAATGGGAAATATCCGTAAATTTAAGATTTACGGGTATTTTTTTGTTGAAAAATTGTATTAAAAGGTGTACATTAGACAATGTGTCTAAAAAAACAAGATATAAATAGGAGAGAGAGAGAATGGAGACTTATAAGTATTTACTGGATCTTGCAATTATTTTACTTTGTACTAAAGCACTTGGTCTTGCGACCAGAAAGGTACAGATGCCGCAGGTTGTAGGGGCACTTCTTGCAGGAGTTCTTCTTGGACCGGCGATGCTTGGGATCTTGACAGAGACAAGTTTTATACATAACGTTGCAGAGATCGGTGTTATCGTGCTGATGTTTTGTGCAGGTCTGGAAACTGATATACAGGAATTGAAGGCAAGTGGAAAAGCATCCTTCGTTATTGCACTGATAGGTGTTATCGTTCCACTGATCGGCGGTTATGCGACTGCAATGTTCTTTAACCGTCCAGGTGTGATCACATCCGATGCATCCTGCAGCGTATTTCTGCAGAATATCTTTATCGGTGTTATCCTGACAGCAACTTCCGTAAGTATTACGGTAGAGACATTAAAAGAACTTGGTAAATTAAAAACCAAATCCGGAAATGCGATTCTTGGAGCTGCGATCATTGATGACGTGCTTGGTATCGTTGCACTGACACTGGTAACAAGTATGGCAGATGAATCGGTAAAGATTTCAGTTGTATTACTGAAGATCGTTGCATTCTTCGCATTTGCAGGTGTGATTGGATTTATCTTTTACAAGGTATTTAAAAAGTGGACAGATCAGGCGGAAAAGGGACTCAGACGTCATGCGATCATGGCATTTGTATTCTGTCTGCTGATGGCTTATGTGGCAGAGAAATTCTTCGGTGTTGCAGATATCACCGGTGCATTTATCGCAGGGCTGATCATTTCCAATACAAGTAAATCTGATTTCGTGCTGAAGAAATTTGATACCATGTCTTATATGCTGCTTTCACCGGTATTTTTCGCAAGTATCGGACTGAAGGTAGAACTTCCGAAGATGAGTACTGCAATTGTAGGCTTTGCAGTGGTTCTTACCATTGTTGCAATCCTGACAAAGATCGTTGGCTGCGCCCTTGGTGCGAAGATGTGTGGATATAAGAATTATCAGTGTGCACGAATCGGTGTCGGAATGATCTCCCGTGGTGAGGTTGCGCTGATCGTTGCCAGCAAGGGAGAAGCACTCGGTATGATGGGCGGCAATTTCCTCGGACCGGTTATCATTGTGGTAGTGATCACGACGATCATCACACCAATTCTGCTGAAGATCGTATTCAAGAGCGGTCCGAATGTAAGTACCCTGGAAAAAGGAAAAGAAGTGACTTCCTTCTACGAGGATATTGAAAAGAAACGTACCGAATAAAGAATGGATATGGAGTGCAAAATGCGTAACCGTCCAGTATCATAGTATAAGAAAGAACAATCCCTCATATATTTTCCAAAAGAAAATATATGAGGGATTGTTATGCCACAGGAAGAATGTAAAGAAAAGATTCTGTCGGAAGAATACAGGGATTTTATGATGAGGGATACCGGTGCTCTCGGGGAAAATTTTCCTTTGGAAAACGGATGCCGGATACCGTTAAAATACGGTTTTGAGCTTCTTTATATTGACCAGAGTGAAGACAGAAAAAAGCCACTTGGCGATTATCCGTATACAATGGTTCCGAAGTGCTATACAACACTGGATATGGCAGCGATCCAACAGGCGGGAATTGCTGCGGTTCAGAATCTGACTGGTCTGGAATTAAGCGGTGAAGGAGTTCTAGTTGGGATCATTGATACTGGGATCAACTATCTGGATCCCATTTTCCGGAATCTGGATGGTTCGACCAGGATCCGGCGAATCTGGGATCAGGAAGAACAAAGTGGAACAGCGCCCCGGGAAATCGGATATGGAAGTGAATATACGAGGGAACAAATCAATCTGGCGATCCAGAGCGAGAATCCAAAGGAAACCGTTCCGTCATTTGATACGGACGGACATGGCACTTTTGTTGCAAGTGTGGCATGCGGAGGGGCAAATCCGGAGAATCTGTTTATTGGGGCAGCGCCGGAGGCAGAGATGGTGATCGTGAAGCTGAAGGAGGCAAAAGAATATTTACGGGAGTACTATTTTGTAGACTGTGATGCCAGATGCTATCAGGAAAATGATCTGATAGCGGCGGTTTTTTATCTGCAGAAGGTACAAGAAGAGCTGAAAAGACCATTGGTGATCTGTCTGGCAGTTGGAACAAGCTTTGGAGGACATGGAGGATATTCAATCCTGTCAGAGTATCTGCAAAATGTGGCGGCGAGCGAAGGAATCGGGATTGTGACCGGAAGTGGCAACGAGGCAGATAAAAGGCATCATTATCTGGGAATTCTGGAACAGGAAAATAATCAGCCGGTGGAGATCAATGTAGGGAATAATACCAGAGGCTTTGTGATGGAACTATGGACAGAACTTCCGAATCTTCTGGCACTTTCTATCGAATCTCCAACAGGACAGACAATAGGACCGGTCTCGCTCAGACGGGGAATAGGAGAATATGTGTTTGTATTCGAGCAGACCAGGGTAATATTTAATTACCGGGTTCTGGTAGAGACGACCGGGGCGCAGCTGGCATTTTTTCAGTTTGACAGACCGGGAAGCGGAATCTGGAAGATTATACCGGAAACACTGGAGCTGGGGAATGGAATCTTTCATATCTGGCTTCCAATGGAAGAGTTTCTGACGGGAAATGTCTATTTTATCCGTGCAAATCCGGAATATACGGTGATGGAACCAGGGGATACCGGGGCGGTGGTCTGTGCAGCGTACTATAATGGAAAGGAAAATAGCATTGCAGTCAGTTCGGGAAGAGGTTATACTAGAGATAACAGAATCAAACCGGATTTTGCTGCGCCGGGGATCAATGTGACAGGGATCAATTTAAAGGGGCAGTTTGTTGCAAGATCTGGTTCCAGTATAGCAGTTGGAATCACTTCCGGAGCACTGGCACTTTTTATGGAGTGGCTGGATAGGCATGGAGTGAATCTGGATGCATCACAGATGAAGAATCTGCTGATATTGGGAGCTTCACGGAAGACAGACATGAATTATCCGAACCAGGAATGGGGATATGGAGCATTGAACCTTTACCGTACTTTTGAGCAGATCAGGCGGTTCTGAAAAATACGCAGATGCGAAAGGGGAAAAAGTAAATGAGTGATTTTTTTGATACAATAGGAAAGCGGATTTCAGATACCGTGGATGATCTTGGAAAGAAGGCAGGAGATACGATCGATATTCAGAAAAAGAAAAATGAGATCTATGGTCTGAAGCGAGATAGCGAGCGGGATATGACAGAGATCGGACGATTGGTATATGAGCGTTTCAAACAGGGGGAAGTGGTAGATACCGATTTTATCGCACTCTGCGAAGCAATCGAAAAGCGTGGAGAACAGACAGAGGTATGCAAGCAGGAAATCGCGCGAATCAAAGGAGAATAATTATGGAAATCCTGAGCATTTTAACCGGAGCTTTTGTTGCCGGGGTCGATCTTGGAATTAAAAAATATACTGAAGAAAATGTAAGAGACGGGGAAGAACGCCGGATTTGGAAGGGAAAAGGAATCTACCGCAAAGTCCACAACAAAGGTCTGATGATGAATCATTTGGATTGCAGACCAAAGCTGGTAAAAGGCATGTCGGCGGCAGCACTTGGAATCCTGTTTTTCTGGGAGCACCTTCTTTGGAAAGAACCGGGACGCAAACTGGCAAAGCTTGGAACATCGCTGATGCTGGGCGGAGCAGTTGGTAATACTTATGACCGTTTCAAAAGAGGTTATGTGGTCGATTATCTGTCTCTGAAAACAAAGAACAGGAAACTCTCGGATATCACTTTTAATCTCTCGGATCTGGCTCTTTTTGCAGGAGCGATCCTGACGGTATGGAGTTCTTTATTTGGAAAAAAGAGATAAAAATGATTCAATGTATCTGAAAAAATACTTGACTGTTTTTAAAGAGTTGAGGTATTATAAACCTTGCTGATATGGCGTTGTCTGGCATATGCCATATAGAAAAAAGAATAGAATCTCGGTTATATTGGAAACGATACATTCCTCCGGAATGATGAACGAACAACACATTTTCTGTTACGCTTATTATGAAGGAGGATATTTTTATGCCAAAAAACAAATTTCAAGACGTTATTTTCACAATTATCATGGTGTTCGTGATGGTTTATACCATGATCTGTTACAACATTGCTCTCAACGTAGGAGGAATGAACAACCAGGTATTTTTAAATGCATTCCACGAGCTGGTCATTATGGGGCCAATTGCATTCATCCTTGATTTTTTCCTGATCGGACCATTTGCAAAGAAAAAAGCATTTTCCATTGTTAATCTGGAAAGAGATAATAACTTTCACCTGGTGATCGCCATTTCCGTAGTATCCATCATCGGAATGTGTCCACTTATGAGCCTTGCAGCAACCCTGCTCTTCAAGAATGCGGGAACTCAGTTCATATCCGTCTGGTTCCAGACCACAGTAATCAACTTCCCGATGGCATTCTTCTGGCAGCTCTGCTTCGCCGGTCCACTGGTAAGAAAGATTTTCGCATTATTATTCCCAGAAAAAGAAACCAGGCTCGCTGACGGTCAGGAGGCCTAAGCCTATTAAATTAGTGTAAAGAGTAAATCTATTTGAATATATATCCCATTGTTTATGGCTCCAGTTCAACACCCGGTCAAAGAAGTAAAACTCAGTCAACAACGTAAATAAAAAATAATCCCTGGTAGATGCGTCTTTGCACGATGGAAACGAGACTTAATCAATTGTGGAAGCCATTGCTGACACAATTGATGCTTTGAAAGGCTCGTTGGAATGGTTCGTGCAACTTAGCAGCTACCAGGGATTATTTTTTATGCCCTCTTGCAACTACCCCTCAAGTTCTTTCAACACTTTCCTAAACTGAAACGTAAACAAAACTGTCGTGAAGGATACAGCCAGGAAGTCTGCAATCGGTTCAGCCATATACACTGCATTGGTCTTGTTCCCGGTCAGAATATGCGGCAGCAGATAGATCAGTGGCAGCAACAGGATAAATTTACGTGTAACAGCGACAGCAATCGAAGCCTTTGCTTTTCCGAATGATGTAAATGCCATCTGGCATGCGATCTGGATTCCGAAAAGCAGCAGGCAGGCACAGTAAATCCGGAGTGCTGATTTAGTAAAACCAAGCAGTGCAGAATCGGAAGTAAACATTTCTGCAAACACCTGAGGGAAGAGCATAATAAATGCCCACAGAATTGTGGAATAACAGAGGCTTGCTGTTAAAAGAAGCCTGAAAGCTTTTTTTACACGATCTCTGTTTTTTGCACCGTAATTATAGCTCAGGACTGGTTGTGCACCCTGTCCAAGACCCTGCAGTGGCAGCATTGCGAACTGCATGACACTGGTAAGGATCGTCATGGCACCAACTGCGATATCTCCTCCGTATTTCAGCAGAGAAGAGTTGAAACATACAGAGATGATACTCTCACTAGCCTGCATGATAAATGTGGCAAGCCCGAGAGCGACACAAGGAAGAATAATCTCCGGTTTCAGGATGAGATTCTTTTTCCGGATGTGCAGGATCGTCTTTTTTCCGCAAAGGAAAGAAAGAACCCAGATGCAGGAGACTGCCTGTGACAGAATTGTGGCAAGCGCAGCACCTCTGACACCCAGATGGAATGCAAAGATAAACAGCGGATCCAGAACAATGTTCATCACTGCTCCGATCAGAACAGAGAGCATACCTGTTTTGGCAAAGCCCTGTGTGGTGATAAACATATTCATGCCAAGGGTAAGCTGGACGAAAATAGTGCCGACAGCGTAAATGTTCATATAATTTACAGCGTATTCAATTGTATTTTCACTGGCACCGAAGGCAAGAAGAAAAGTACGGTTACCAAACAGCAGGATGACTGTCAGGATTATAGAAATCAGAATCTGCAGGAAAAAGCAGTTACCCAGAATATGTTCTGCAGTATTAAGATCATTTTTTCCCATTGCAATCGAAGCATGCGGTGCACCACCGCCTCCAACCAGTGCGGCAAAAGCGGAAATGATCATAATCAGTGGCATACATACACCGACTCCGGTAAGGGCAAGTGCCCCATTACCAGGAATGTGTCCGATGTAAATACGGTCAATAATGTTGTACAGCATATTGATGAGCTGTGCGGTGATCGTCGGAAGCGCCAGCCGGAACATCAGCTTTCCGACGGGTTCAGTACCCAGAAAATCTTTGTCTTTGTTCATGTCTAATAATCTCCTTTGTGATAAATAGTTGCTACGTTTGATGCCAGACGTTCATTCAGCGAGGCGAACATCTGGAATTCTTCTAATGAAAATCCGTCAAACAGATTGTGGTAAAAAGCAGACTGAAACGTGTCGATTGCTCCGGTAACATTTTCGCATGATGGCAGCAGGGAAAGATGCGTTTTCCTGCGATCCGTCTGGTCTGCTGTTTTTGAAAGAAGCCCCTTCTGACATAAAAGATCAACTGCCTGGGATACATTCCCTTTTGAGAGCATCCGTAGCTCGACGATATCACCTGCGGTATCTTTTGTGGGGTTATTATGTAAGAAAGCAATGATCTTAGCCTCGATCAGCGAGAGATCATACTGGCGGCATAATTCTTTCAACTTCTGTTCATGCATTTTACCAATTCGCTGCATTAATACAAGCAGATTTGTAATGTTCATCCATACACCTCCGTTTTTTAATAAAAAAGAATGTGCCTTGACACATTCTCGCGCCGAGCGCAGTCACTTAAAAAATGGTTCTAAAAAGAACAATTTAAATAATATCTTATATCAATTGAGATAAAATGTCAATAGAACGAAAATATGCAAGTTATTTGTTAAAATATAAACGGTATAATTGTATACGAAAATACATTTTTTTACTTTAACATATTGACGTGGAGAAAATTTGCTGTTACAATAATAAACAATTTATAGACCATAGTTCAAGGAGGACATAAGTACATGCTTACAGGATTTAAAAACGCAGTAGAAGTTGATTTCACATTGGAAGAAAATAAAAAGAAAATAGAAGAAGCATTCAAACAGGCTCATGCAGAAGCAGGTGCTGTTTACCCGCTGATCATCGGTGGAAAAAAAGTTGAGACAGAAAAGAAGATCGCTTCTGTATCACCGGCTACAAAGGAAGTACTCGGATATGCATGCTCATGCAGTAAAGAACAGGCTGATGAGGCAATTAAGGCATCTTACGAAGCATTCAAAAAATGGAGCCTGACATCTGTAGAAGAAAGAGTACGTGTATTAAGAAGACTTGCAGCACTTCTGATCGAGAACCGTTTCATCATGGATGCATGGAACGTCCTTGAAAGTGGAAAGAACTGGGGAGAAGCTGACGGAGAACTTTGCGAACAGCTTGACTTTATCAATTCTTATGTGATGCATATCCAGAATCTGGAAAAAGGAAAAGAGCTGGTTCCTACAGATGAACTTACAAAATGCGTTTACATCCCGATCGGTGTAGGTGTGGCTGTTTCTCCATGGAACTTCCCACTCTCACTGTTTGGTGGAATGATCGTATCGGCAGTTGTTACCGGTAACACGATCTGCTGTAAACCGTCTTCAGACGCTCCGATCGTTGCATACAAATTCGTAGAACTCTGCCAGAAAGCTGGTATTCCGGCTGACGTAGTAAGTTACATTCCAGGATCAGGATCTGAGATTGGTGACTTCATCGTAGAACATCCGCTTACAAGATTTGTAAACTTCACAGGATCAAAAGCAGTTGGATGCAGAATCAATGAACATGCAGCCAAGATCGCTGACGGACAGAGATGGATTAAACGTGTTGTGGCTGAGATGGGTGGAAAGAATGCAATTATCGTAGATTCAACAGCAGATATCAAGAAAGCAGCAAATGGAGTTGCAAGCTCTGCATTTACATTCCAGGGACAGAAATGCTCTGCATGCTCAAGAGCAATTGTTCTGGCAGATGTATATGATGAGTTTGTAGATGAAGTTGTAAAATGCGCAGCAGAACTGAAGGCAAACCAGGGATCAGGCGAAAGCAATGCAACGATGGGACCGGTTATCAACCAGGGCGCTTATAACAGCATTACAAATTACATCGAGATCGGACGTAAAGAAGGAAATGTTGTATTCGGTGGTACATACAGTGACGCAGAAGGATATTATATTGATCCTACTGTAATCCGCGATATCAAGAGAGATGCAAGAATTGCCAATGAAGAAATCTTTGGACCAGTCCTTGCTGTTATCAAAGTAGATTCTTTTGATGAAGCACTTGATGTAGCAAACCAGACAGAATATGGTCTGACAGGATCTGTATACAGTGAGACACGTGAAAATATCCAGAGAGCAAAAGTAGAATTCCAGGTAGGTAACTTATACTTTAATAGAAAATCTACAGCAGCAGTTGTACTTCAGCATCCATTTGGTGGATTTAACATGTCCGGAACAGATGCGAAGACTGGTACAGCAGATTATCTGACAAACTTCATGAATCTTAAATCAATCACAGAAGATCTGAATTCATAGGAAGAGCCGGACTTAAAAAAGGACAGGGAATCAGAGTGTGTATAAAAGCGAAGTATTGGCTTGGCAGATTATAGAAAAACAGGAGGCTTGTGTAAAAAGACACATGAGCCTCCGGTTTTTATTATCAGGAATTCTATTTTTGATGCAAAGTGTCCAACAAGTGATACGGATGATTTGCTTAGCTGTCTGAAAAAGCTGACCGCAATTTACTCATCTTTAAATCCTTCACCCACTACATCATTCGATTCCATGATTACAAGGAAGGATTTTGGATCAATCGTTTTGATCAGCTTGCGGATTCCGTACATTTGCTTATTGTTGCAGGCGCACATTATGATGTGCTTATCATCTTTGGAATAACTTCCCATACCATTTAAAATTGTAGAGCCGCGTCCGAGAACTTCATCGATTTTGAAGCAGATTTCAGTACTGTGCTCGGGATCGGTTACGATCAGGGCAAGCTTTCCTTCATCAATTCCGTACATAACTTTATCCATAACAAGAGAGAGCAGATAGCTGACGATCAGACCGTAGATCAGACTGTCCACGTCACGGGATACAATTACGGTTCCGAGGATCACAATTACTGCATCCAGTGCAAATGCAATATTTCCAAGGGAAAGGTGAGGATTCAGTGCTTTGATCGACATCATGATAAAGTCAGAGCCTCCGGTTGAAGAATCCCGCATATAGATCATTGCATAACCAAGTCCGGAAAGGACACCGCAGCAGATGGCAGAAAGAAGTCTGTCACCCTGATAAACCGGGAACAGCGGTGCGATCGCGTCCATGATTATGGAAGTAATGATGATCGTCCGGACTGAATTCAGGAAAAATCTGCGGCCCAGAAGCCGAAAACAACAGATGGCGATCGGGATGTTAAGGATCAGGGCAACAGTACCGATCGGCAGTCCAAACAACTGGTAAAAGATCAGGGCGATTCCGTTTACCCCTACCATCGGAAACTTTGCGGCGGCAGCAAAATTATAGACACCGACAGCGATCAGGATTCCTCCGATAATATCAGTTGCGATATCTTTTGTAAGTTCCAAAGCTTTGTTCTGATTCATGATAGTATCCTCCTTGATGTTGATGGAATGTGATTTATAAAAAGCGAAGGCTTGCCAGAAAGACCAAAAAAAACATCTGCTAATTATATCAGGATATAATCGCAAATGCTCTTCATTTCTTTAGTATACGCGCCATAGGATAAGAATGTCAACGGTTGTTTGGGTTGTATCCGTAAAATAAATTTGTTATGATAATGAACAGGAAAAGTTGCAAATTACAGTGATAAAGTGAGGGACAGATTATGAAAATAGTTTTTTTAGATGTAAAAACAATTGGAGAAGATATTGATCTTTCTGGATTTGACAGGCTTGGTGAAGTCGTAAAATACGATTTTTCTACATCAGAAGAAGTAACGGAAAGAGTTCAGGATGCAGATGTGATTATTTTAAATAAAGTACAGGTCAATGAGCAGACGATTGGAAAAGCAGAGAAGTTAAAGCTGGTATGCGTGACGGCAACGGGGACCAACAATCTGGATAAAGAATATCTGGAAAAAAGAGGAGTTGCATGGAGAAATGTAGCTGGCTATTCGACAGAAACGGTGGCACAGCACACTTTTGCAATGCTTCTCTATCTGCTGGAAAAGATACGTTATTACGATGATTATGTAAAAGAAGAGCGTTACATCAATGATACAATATTTACGCATTTTGCAGAGCATTTTACGGAGATCAGTGGCAAAACCTGGGGGATCATAGGCCTGGGAACAATTGGCCGGAGAGTTGCGGATATCGCAAAAGCATTTGGAGCACAGATTATTTATTACTCGGCATCAGGGCGTCCGGCGCAGGAAGGTTACGAACAGGTAGATCTGGATACATTGCTTGCAAAATCTGACATTATATCCGTTCATGCACCGTTAAATGAACATACAGAGGGCTTAATGGATAAAGCAGCATTTGCAAAAATGAAAAAAACCTGTATTTTCCTGAATCTCGGACGTGGTCCGATCGTAGTCGAGCAGGATCTGTATGAGGCACTTGAAAATGACGAGATAGCTGCAGCCGGACTTGACGTACTTTGCCAGGAGCCGATGAGTGAGACGAATCCGCTGCGAAAAATAAAAGATAGCAAAAAACTGCTGATTACACCACATGTAGCATGGGCGAGTGTAGAAGCAAGGACAAAGCTGATGGGGATAATACTGGGACAGGTAAAAGAATATTTTCAAATTTAAGAAACCGGAGTTGGCGCATGGATTTTAGTGATATGCGGCAACTCCGGTTTTGTTTAAAATATTCGTTTACTTGTAAAGAGTCACAAACTGTCCAATCTGTCCGTCAAAAGAGGTATTGAGACAAAGCTGATCCAACAGATCTTCATCGACAATATAACCAAGATGGCAGGTGATGGTCTGTCCTTTTTCAAGACTGGTGAAAAAGTAATGATGGTCAGAGTTGTCGGAGCATACAGAGGCATCAAAATAAATTGGATAATTGATAACATCTTTGTATGTTGGATTATCGAACAATGCATTGTTATAATATCCGTCTGGATTTTCGGACGGAATGGTCAGATCATAATTTACACAGGATTCCGTATCGGAAAAAGGATTGTCGGATGGATTTGTAATCTCAAGAGTTACATATAATAATTTTCGATGAATCTGTGCAGTACCTGTTTGTGTATTGAGCGAGTCGGTTCCATTTCCGACCTGAATAATAGCACGATTATATGATATAAGATCTCCGTTGTCGTTAATCGAACCATCTGGAAGATTTTTACCATTATCAGTAAAGAAATCTGCGTTAAGTGAACGGATATTATCAAAAGCTTCTACTTTTTTAACAGTCATCTGATAGCCACAGGTTTCGTCGGTCCAGGTATCATTTACTTTAAGCCAGGTAGTCTGTAGTGCTTTTGGTGCAGCTGCATCTTCAGCTAATTCCGTTTTAAGTTCGGACAAAGAACCTGCAAAGGTAGCGTCAGAATCTGTAGCAGGCGTAAGTGTCACACCAGAAGCAATCTTTTTCGCTTCTTCATTGGTGATTGCATTTCCCATATTGATTTCAACAATATAGCCTGAATCCTGGAAGACGACGTAGGCATCCTTATCAAAGACTCCAGAAGAGTCGAAAGTCATCAGAACCGCATCATTTCCATTGGCATTAAATTCTTCACGAGAAGTCATATAGGAGTGCGAAAATGTAAAATCATCGGTATCCATCTTGTAGAGAGAAAATACAGTACCATGTGAAGAAGATTCTGTATCAGAAGGGACATAGTACTTGTCAGGTCCACGGTCTGAAGCAGCAATACTTCCATCAGGTAAATAAGTTGGAGTCAGCTTTACCGGAGAAAATACAGTATCTTTTGAGGTAGTCGTTAGAGAAAGATCACCGCTGTATGTTCCGGTACTGTTGTAATGCATTTGAAGCAGTCTGTCAGCTGCATATGCGGTTGCGGGAAGGAGGGAAAGGGCAACGATGGCAGCGGCAACACGGTAAAGATGGTTTCGATGCCGGTTATGTTCACTTTCCGAGACAGCATGCAGTAAGTTCTGCTTTTTTCGGTTATAGTTATCGGAAAAAGTGTGATCCATATTCATAGAATCAAATTCTTCAAGGCTTATTTGGTCAAATTTTTTGTTTTGCATACATATCATCTCCTATGATCAATCTGAGTTTTTTCAATGCTCTTTGCTGACGTTTCCGAACCAGAGATTCGCCGATTTCAAGGACGGAAGCTGTTTCTTTTACCGAAAGCTGGTGTACACAGCGGAACAGGATCACATCGCGATAAGAGTCGGGAAGTTTTCCAAGGATCTGCTCAAGGACAGAGTCACCGGCAAGACGGCTGACCAGCTTCATAATATCATCACGCTCATCAGCAAAATCCATATCTTTGATTGGAACCGTTGCATTGGACGTTATTTGATTTTTCCGGTACTGATCGAGGGAAGCACTTTGAATCGTCTGAAGAACATAGGACCGTGTTTTTTCATCTTCCAGATCCCGAAGCTTTCGTATATTCTTAAGCAACCGTACAAAAGCATCCTGCACCGCATCTTCAGCCTGCCACTCATTCCTCAGAATCGAAAAAGCCACCGCATACATCTTCTGCTCATACAACTCATACAATCGTTCCAACTTCTCACTGTCAGAAAACTCACGCATATAAAAATAACACCTTCTTTCATATCTTTATTGAACGTTCTATAAATAAAGACGAAATACAACCCTGAAATGTGACACTTTGAATAAAATATCCATTTAATGTAAAAAACAACAGCATAAAAATAAAGCTACATAACATAAAACTGAATAACCTGCAATATGGACATCCTAACCAAAAAAATTCACTTGAGCCTGGAACTCTTATCCATATATAAAACTTTTCGACAGTACAAGAAGAAATAATACAATAGGGATCACAGACATTTGCAGGAATCCTAAGCATCTTAGTCTGTAGCAGATTTGCGTTAGTAAGAAAAATGACACTGTCTGAGCGCCAGCGAGTTTGTCATTTTTCTTACTGCTTTTAGCAAATTTACTACAGACCTAGATGCTCTTGGATTCCGAAACGTCTGTGATCCCTATTGTATTATTTCTTCTGTCCGTCAGACAACCCTTTACATCTCCGCGTATAATTTCACAAGCTCAACTGCGATATCCACAGCCTTGTCCATTCCTTCTGCCGTGATGTGTTCATATGGTCCATGGAATGCATGTCCCCCTGTTCCAAGGTTCGGGCAAGGAAGTCCCATAAAGCTGAGCTGGCATCCGTCTGTGCCGCCACGGATCGGAAGCACAAGCGGTGCAACACCCGCATTTTCACAGGCTTTCTTTGCATTCTCAATCAGATGCATGCATCCGGCAATAATCTCAGCCATATTCTGGTACTGGTCAGTAATCATAAGCTTCACAGTGCCTTCTCCCCATTTTTCATTGAGGTTCTTTTCAATATGGCGAAGAGTTTCTTTTCTGGCTTCAAACAGATTCTTGTCATGATCTCTTACAATATAATGAAGCTCTGCTTTTGCCACATCTCCACTCATACCGGTCAGATGGTAGAATCCTTCATAATCCTCCGTTTCACGTGGGATTTCAAGTCCTGGAAGCATGTTATTGATTTCAGCGGCAACCAGGCACGCATTGATCATCGTATCCTTGCTGGAACCGGGATGCACAGCAAAGCCGGTAATTTCAAAATCTGCCTTGCATGCATTGAAATTTTCATACTGAATTTCGCCTTCGGTATCGCCATCCAGAGTGTAGGCAAACTGTGCACCAAATTTTTCCACGTTAAAATGATCAGTTCCACCACCGACTTCTTCATCTGGTGTAAAAGCGATTGAGATCGGTCCATGAGGAATATTTTCTTTGATCAGTGCTTCAGCCATGGTCATGATCTCGGCAACTCCGGCTTTATCATCGGCACCAAGAACAGTTGTACCGTCTGTTGTGATCAGGGTGCGTTCGGCAAGAGATGGAAGATGCGGGAAATCTTTTACGGTAAGGGTACGTCCGCTTGTGCCAAGCGGCAGATCACCGCCATCGTAGTTCTTGTGTACGACCGGGATGATGTCATGGTCACAGTAATCGGAAACGGTATCCATGTGTGCGATAAATCCGATAGATGTTTTATTCTCGTATCCCGGTGTGGCAGGAATCTTTCCATATACATAACAGAATTCATCCAGACTTACGTCAGAAATCCCTAGGGCAGTCATCTCATCTGCCAGAATACGTGCCAGGTCGAACTGACACTGGGAAGAAGGAGAAGTCGTACTGTGTTCATCACTTGGAGTACGGACTACTACATAATTTAAAAGTCGTTCATATGCTCTCATAATAAAACCTCTTTTCATTAACATTTCTTATCCGAGTATAGCATTTTGCAGGTGAATATGCAATTGTGGCAGCAGGTTCTTTTTTGGTGTGAAATTTAACATAACGTAAGAAAAAACCAAGGGATGAAAATGTGAAAATTTTTGAAAAATGAAAAAGTAAAAAATAAAAAATTGCACAAAACAAAGAAAAAAGTTTGAAAAACAGCAAAAATATTGGTTAAAAAAGATGTGATTTTGGTTAATCTTGATAATTCATGAGTGCTATAATACAGCTGTAACAAGGAAATAGGTACTTTACCAGAAGTCAGTGATTGGAGGAAAAGATAAATGAATACTTTAAAAGCTGAAAAAAGAAACATGCAGACAAAAGCCAAAAAACTCAGAAGAGAAGGTTATGTAACCGGCAATGTATTCGGACGTGAGATTGAAGGCTCCATTCCGGTACAGATGACACAGAAAGAAGCGGAAAAGTTCCTGAAAGCTAATGGCAAAGGAAGCCAGATCATGCTGGATTTGGACGGAGAGCAGATGGATGTGCTGGTAAAAGAAGTCGATTATGATTCTATGGGTTCAAAAGTACTTGAAATAGATTTTCAGGCACTGGTAAGTGGAGAAATGGTACATTCTGTAGCAGAAGTTGTGATCCACAATCAGTCAAAGGTTGTCACAGGTGTTGTGGAGGAACTGCTTGGTGAAATTGAATACAAAGCACTTCCATCTGCACTTGTTGAAAAAGTAATTGTTGACGTTGGAGATTTGAAAGTTGGAGAAACCATTAAAGTCAAAGACCTTGACATTGCAAAGGATAAAGATGTCAAACTGATCACAGATCCGGAAGCAGATGTAGCAGGTGTGGCTGCCGTTCATAATGATGTTCCGGAAACAGATGAGGAAGAAACAGCAGCTGAATAAAAAGATTTTGTAAAAAAGGCGGACGCTTTGCAGAAAGAACTGCAAAGTGCCCGTTTTTTACTTCATAGAAAATCCCGAAGGAACTTCCTATGAAACAAAAGGCACTGCGTGCTGGAGATGCACATTCTTTCTATTTAATGAAATTCCTAATCCCATTTTTCAGCAGGAAATTATAACGGAATATTTACATAAAATCAGGAATCTTTATACAATCTTTATACTAAAAATACTATCATTGATTTACAAAACAGGAGAGGAAAAACAGTGAGAGGAAGGAAAGGTTATGTTCGAGATTGAGAGTATTATTTTATTTACAGGGATCCTGAGCTTTCTGCTGATCGCCGGATTGCATCTGATGCGTGAACTCGACATTTTTCTGAAGAAGGATAAAAAAGAGAGAGAGGAAGAAAGATATAGAGGAGAAAGGAAACGAAACAAATGACAGTAATATATAAAAAGATGACACAGACACAGATGATTGTTGTCGGGTATTTGTTGTTGATCCTTTTGGGAAGTATTCTCTTAATGCTTCCGGTTTCATCAAGGGATGGAAATATGACATCTTTTGCAGATGCATTATTTACCTCGACATCCGCATCCTGTGTGACTGGGCTGGTTGTACAGGATACATATCTGCACTGGTCTTTTTTTGGACAGCTTATCATTTTGATCCTGATCCAGATCGGCGGTATGGGATTTATGACAATTGGTGTCTGTGTGGCGATTCTGTTAAGAAGAAAGATAGGGCTTAAAGTCCGTGGAATTTTGCAGGAGAGTATCAATAGTATTCAAATTGGTGGAATTGTAAAGCTTACGAAGAAGATTATAAAAGGAACACTTTTTTTTGAAAGCATTGGAGCTGTATTGCTGATGATCCGGTTTATTCCGGAATTCGGAATAGGAAGAGGAATCTGGTACGGGATCTTTCATTCTATATCAGCCTTTTGCAACGCCGGGTTTGACCTTATGGGAGAAAATGGTGCCTATCAGTCACTGATCAGATATTCGGATGACTGGCTGGTAAATACAGTGATCATGCTGCTGATTATAATCGGTGGAATCGGTTTTTTGGTGTGGGATGATCTGTCTGTGAAAAAATTTCAATGGAAAAAATATCATCTGCATACAAAGATTGTATTATCAACAACAGGTTTTCTGATTATAGGAGGAGCAGTTTTATTCCTGATACTGGAAAAAAATAATGTACTGGCAGGGATGCCTGTGAAAGAACAGATACTCTGTTCTTTATTTCACTCGGTGACAGCCAGAACGGCAGGATTTAATACAACCGATACAGGAGCGTTGACGGAAGGCAGTAAACTTGTTACTATGATTCTGATGTTCATAGGAGGAAGCCCGGGATCTACAGCAGGTGGAATTAAGACGACAACCGTAGTGGTTCTTATTGTATTTGTGCGTGCAAATCTGATGGAAGCAGCCGGTTGTAATGTATTTAACAGAAGACTGGATGAAACTGCGATCAGAAAGGCCAGTGTTGTAATGTGTACGAATTTGTTCCTTATACTAACAGGAACGATCTTCATGGAAATTATGCAGCCGTTTTCTTTGTCGGATGTGATGTTTGAAGTCTTTTCTGCAATGGGAACAGTGGGAATGTCTGCGGGAATCACAAGAGATGTATGTATGGCATCAAGAATGGTGCTGGTATTTCTGATGTTTTGCGGAAGAATAGGAAGTCTGACATTTGCGCTTTCATTGAAAGGGCACAGACATGAAGCACCGATCCGGAAACCGGTAGAAGAAATTACGATAGGATAGAATAAGGAGTAGAAAATGAAATCAGTATTGATTATTGGACTTGGAAGATTTGGTCATCATCTGTGTATTGATATGGCAAATCGGGGAAATGAGGTAATGGTCATCGATAAAGATGAGAAAAAGACACCGGATTTGTTGGAATACGCAACAGCAGTACGGGTAGGGGACTGTACAAATGAAGAAGTATTAAGAAGTCTTGGAGTAGGAAATTTCGATCTTTGCTTTGTGTGCATCGGATCAAATTTCCAGAGCAGTCTGGAGATAACAAGCCTGGTAAAAGAGCTTGGAGCCAAACATGTTGTCAGTAAGGCAAACAGGGATATCCATGCAAAATTCTTATTGAGAAATGGAGCGGATGAAGTCTTTTATCCGGATCGGGATATTGCAGAGCGACTGGCTGTAAAATACAGTGCAAATCATGTTTTTGACTATTTTGAACTCAGTAAGGATTATTCGATTTTTGAAATCCAGCCGAAGGCTGCATGGATCGGGCGGACGATAGAAGAAGCGGATATAAGGGCAAACTATCATATAAATGTATTTGGAATAAAGAAAAATACAGAGGTGGTGGTCCTTCCGAGAGCGGATTATGTGATGCATGAGAAGGATCATCTGCTTGTAGTAGGTCTTACAAAGGATATTGACCGTCTGCTTGCAAGTATAAAATGATGAATGATGGGGGAAAGAAAATGACAAAAAAGAGAGTAAAATATATGGTGCAGTCGATTGCGATCATGGCGGTTGCAACATTTTTGTCTTTTTTTCTCCAGAGTTATGGAATTCGAAAAGAAAATATTCTGATGATCTATATTGTGGGTGTACTGGTCATAACAGTTACAACTACCGGTTATCTGTATGGAATGATGGCTTCTGTATGCAGTGTGCTGCTGTTTAATTATTTTTTTACAGTGCCGGTGCATACATTTGCGATGACGGATCAGAATGATGTGGTACGTCTGGTATTTTTCCTTATCACAGGATTCATTTCCGCAAGTATTATGGTACGATTTCATAATCAGGTGCGTATTGCAGAGGAAACAAGGGCACAGATGGAAAGAGAAAAGCTGAAAAGCAATATGCTGAGAAGTATATCCCATGATTTCAGGACACCTTTGACCGGAATTATGGGAGCTGCAGGACTCTTAAAAGAGGCGGATGAGTTGGATGCCGGAGTCAGAAAGGAACTGGCAGGAGAGATACAGGAGCAGTCTGTATGGCTGATGCGCCTGATGGAAAATATTTTGAATATGACAAAGCTGGAAAGTGAAGAATTTGAGATCCGGAAAAACCAGGAAGTAGTGGATGATCTGATCTATGAAGCCGTATCACATATCATAGGACTCCGGGAAAAGAGGAGGTTTGAAATTAAACTTCCGTCGGAGCTGATTGTTGTAAATGTAGATGGAAAACTGATGGTCCAGGTGCTGGTCAATCTTCTGGATAATGCGATGAAGCATACAGGGGAAAATGGATGGATCTGTATAGAAGCCAGATATGATGCAGGGAAAGTGTGGATCAGTGTAGAAGATGACGGAGACGGGATTCAGGAAGATCTGAAAGAAAATATTTTTGACGAATTTGTTACAAGGTCAGATGAAAAAGGGGACAGACAAAGAGGAATTGGACTGGGACTGGCTATATGTAAAGCGGTAGTAAATGCACATGGTGGAAATATTTGTGCAGAGAACAGAAAAGAAGGCGGAGCAAGGTTCATGTTCTGGTTGGAGGCAAGGCAGGTAAGTACAGATGGCAGATAAGCATAAAATTTTAATTGTGGAAGACGATAAATATATTATTAACTTTATCTCGATGAGTCTTAAGAAAGAAGACTATGATTATGTGATTGCGAAGACATGTGGAGAAGCAAATGCACTGTTCTATGCAAACAGACCAGATATGATCATTCTGGATCTTGGACTTCCGGATGGTGACGGGATTGAGATTATAAAAAATGTAAGAGAAATCTCGAAGATACCGATCATTGTGGTCAGTGCAAGACAGGAAGAGGAAGAAAAAATACAGGCACTGGATCTGGGGGCAGATGATTATGTGACAAAACCGTTTTATATGGGCGAACTGCTGGCCAGAATCCGCGTGGCGCTCAGAAAGAGTAACCAGATTCCGGAGGAAAAGAAAGAAAAAATCTTTCAGTGTGATTATCTGAAAGTGGACTGGGAAAAACATCAGGTATCGATAGATGGGAAAGAAGTTCATCTGACTCCGATGGAATATAAAATTTTGAAACTATTGATCGACAACAGGGGAAAGGTACTGACACATAATTATATTCTCGGTCAGATCTGGGGCAGTGCACAGGGAGTAGAAGCAGCCAACCTGAGGGTATTTATGGCAGCACTGCGAAGGAAGATAGAAAAGGATCCCGGAAATTGCAGATTTATTCTGACAGAAATCGGAGTAGGGTACCGGTTTAGAGAGGCTACGGAATAAAACAATTTGCAGACGATGAAATTAGTTAGAAAAAACGAATGTTATTCTTGAATGACTACCTACAGGACTGATATGATAATGATATAAATTATCAATAAATGGTTTTGCCAAAGGAGACAGATAGAGGAATGACATTAAAAGAATTACAAGTCGGAAAGACAGCTACGATTCTTTCCGTAGGAGGAAATGGTGCACTCAGGCAGCATTTTCTGGATATGGGATTGATCCAGGGAACAGAAGTAACGATTGTAAAGTATGCGCCGATGGGGGATCCGGTTGAGATCAGGATCCATGGTTATGAACTTACGATCCGTCTGGAGGATGCCGGACAGATTGAAATTACGCCGGCCCATGAGCCGCATTATAAGAAGAAGGAAGGCAGACAACCGTTAGGAGATGCACAGCATCCGGGGTATGGAGAAGCAGGCATTTTTCATGAGAAGAAAACAGAGCATCCGTTACCAGAGAATACGACACTTACGTTTGCATTGGTTGGAAATCAGAATTGTGGAAAAACAACGCTGTTCAACCAGCTGACCGGATCGAATCAGCATGTGGGAAATTTCCCAGGTGTTACGGTTGACAGAAAAGACGGTGTGATCAAGGAACATCCCAATACCCGTATCACCGATCTTCCGGGAATTTATTCTATGTCTCCGTATAGCAGTGAGGAAATTGTTACAAGAGAATTTCTGCTTCAGGATAAACCGAAAGGAATCATCAATATTGTAGATGCAACCAATATTGAACGGAATATGTATCTGACGATGCAGCTTATGGAACTTGAGATCCCAATGGTTGTTGCACTGAATATGATGGATGAGATGCGTGTGAACGGTGGCTCTGTGCGTGTGAATGAGCTGGAAGCATTTCTCGGAGTACCGGTTGTACCAATCTCGGCAGCAAAGGGAGAAGGAATTGCGGAACTGGTAGAACATGCACTGCATGTCGCAAAATATCAGGAAGCACCGGAGGAAGTGGATTTTTGCTCTGCTGAAGGTCAGGAAAGTGCGGTTCACAGATGCATTCATGCGATCATGCATCTGATTGAAGATCATGCAAAGGAAGCAGGGATCCCGGTCAGATTTGCAGCAAGCAAACTGGCAGAGAATGATGAGCTTGTCCTGGAAAAATTAAAGCTGAGCCAGAATGAAAAGGAACTTCTGGAACATATCAATCTGCAGATGGAAGAAGAATGCAAGGTAGACCGTTCATCGGCAGTAGCGGGAATGCGTTTTAACTATATCCAGCGTGCCTGTGAAGATACGGTCTTAAAGCCACATGAGAGCAGGGAGCGGGTGCGAAGCAGGAAGATTGATCAGGTTCTGACAGGAAAATATACCGGGATTCCGGCATTTATCGCAATTATGGGACTGGTATTCTGGCTCACATTTAATGTGATCGGAGCATTTTTGCAGGATCTTCTGCAACAGGGAATTGACCAGGTGATTGTAGCCTGCAGTCAGGCACTGGATGCGGCAGGAGTCAATGGCGTATTAAAGTCACTGATTGTAGATGGAATCTTTCAGGGGGTTGGAAGCGTGCTGAGTTTCCTGCCGATCATTGTTACACTGTTCTTTTTCCTTTCGATGCTGGAGGACAGTGGATATATGGCAAGGGTTGCGTTTATTATGGATAAACTTTTGCGAAAGATTGGTCTTTCCGGAAGAAGTATTGTACCGATGCTGATCGGATTTGGATGTACAGTACCGGGAGTTATGGCGAGCCGGACACTTTCTTCAGAGCGTGATCGTAAAATGACGATTATGCTGACTCCGTTTATGAGTTGTTCAGCAAAACTTCCGATCTATGCATTCTTTACAGCGGCGTTTTTCCCGGGGAAGGGTGCAATTGTAATGATTGGTCTCTATTTCTTCGGAATCCTGATGGGAATCCTTACTGCACTTGCAATGAAAGGGACGATGTTCAAAGGAGAACCTGTTCCGTTTGTTATGGAGCTTCCGAATTATCGTATGCCGGGAGCGAAAAATGTTGGTCAGCTTCTCTGGGAAAAAGCAAAGGACTTCCTGCAGAGAGCATTTACCGTTATTTTTGGTGCAACGATCGTGATCTGGTTCCTGCAGAGCTTTGATCTGCATCTGAATATGGTGACAGATTCACAGGCAAGTATCCTTGCAACGGTAGCAGGTATGATCGCACCTGCATTCATTCCACTTGGATTTGGTGATTGGAGAATATCAACGGCACTGATTTCCGGATTTATGGCAAAAGAGAGTGTTGTCTCCACTCTTTCGATTTTGTTTGGGTCAACAGCAGCACTGACAGCGGTGATAAATACAGCCGGTGCAGCAGCACTTTTGATTTTCTGTCTTTTGTATACACCGTGTGTGGCAGCGATTGCTTCTATTAAAAGAGAACTTGGTGGTAAATGGGCGATCGGTGTTGTGATCTTTCAGTGCGTGATTGCATGGGTTGCTGCATTTATTGTGCATGGAATTGTATGTTTGTTTTAAAACAAAAACTTCTGGAAACAGGAAAACTGCTTCCAGAAGTTTTTTATTGCAGATATTTTTTCAAGGCATCCAGATAAGTTGTCCCTAATCTGCTTAACATCCTTTTTTTATGTGTAATATACCCAATCCGCATATCACTTTCGTCAGCAAGAGGAACGGAAATGATATCTTTTCCATTCAACTTTTTGTCAATTACACCACTGCATACTGTGTAACCATTTAGCCCGATCAGAAGATTAAATAAGGTGGCACGATCCCGTACACGGATATTTTTTTTGCGTTCAGATACAGAAAAGATTTCTTCTGAAAAATAAAAAGAATTGTGTTCACCCTGTTCAAAGGAGAGATATGGATAATCGTCCAGTTCTTCATTGGTGATTATTTTGTGATCGGCGAGAGGGTGACGTCTGCTGATAAATACATGTGGTTTTGCAACAAACAGCTGATGAAAAATAAGCCCGTTGGATTTTAAAATTTTTTCCAGAACCGTTTCATTAAAATTATTTAAGAAAAGAATTCCAATCTCGCTGCGCATTTTTGCTACATCTTCGATGATTTCGTATGTCTGGGTTTCGCGGAGACTGAAATCATATTCATCCTGTCCGTAGGTTTTGATCAGATCGACAAAAGCATTGACAGCGAAAGAATAGTGTTGCGTGGATACACAGAATTTCTTTTTTCCGCCGGAAGTTCCTTTGTATTTATCTTCGAGAATAGCGGCCTGTTCCAGCACCTGTCTGGCGTATCCTAAGAAATCTTCGCCTTCTTTTGAAAGGATGATCCCTTTATTAGTCCGGAGAAAAATGGTAATCTTCATTTCTTTTTCCAGTTCACGGATTGCGTTTGTCAGGCTTGGCTGGGAAATATAAAGACGATTTGCGGCTTCGGTAATTGTTCCTGTTTCAGCAACAGTTACGACGTATTTTAATTGTTGAAGAGTCATATTTTTCACTTTCTATAAAGAATATTGTTTTTGGGTTTGGGATATCAGAAAAGTATCTGGAAAATGTATCTTAGCGGAAAATACTTCTGGCCAGATATCCTGGTAATATTGTAGCATGGAAGCAGGGAGCGTGAAACATTTTTTTGATATTGCTATAGTTTTAAACTATGGCAAACTGTATTTTTTTTGTATTTTTCAGATGCAGAATACTCTGCTATACTTTCAAACATAAAAGACAGACAGTACGAAAGAGAAAAGGAGAGCTATATTATGAGTAAAAATACACCATTTCGTTATGATTATGTAGGAAGTTTTTTAAGACCGGAAACACTGAAAAGAGCAAGAAGAGATTTTGAAGAAGGAAAGATTTCAAAAGAAGAACTGACAAAAGTAGAGGATGCTGCAATTTTAGACCTGGTAGAGAAGCAGAAAAAAGCCGGATATCATGTGATTACAGACGGCGAGTTCAGAAGAGCAACCTGGCAT
The DNA here is from genome assembly GCF_027697525.1 of Coprococcus sp. AM97-35. NCBI lineage: Bacteria > Bacillati > Bacillota > Clostridia > Lachnospirales > Lachnospiraceae > Coprococcus > Coprococcus sp. AM97-35. The sequence goes on from NZ_JAQESL010000015.1 coordinate 52,913, forward strand.
CTGGATTTTATGTGGGGATTTAATGGGGTGGGACATGAACCGACCAAGACCGGACTTCCGTTCCACGGAGAAGCTGCAATGATCGATGATACTTATCTGACTGGAAAAATTTCCGTAGATCAGCATCCATTTGTAGAACATTTTAAATTTGTAAAGGCACTGGAAGATGAAAATACAGTAGCAAAGCAGACGATTCCGGCACCGGCACAGTTCCTGGAACAGTTTATTATGCCGATGTACATTCAAAATACGAATAAGTATTATCCGGATGTGGAAGAACTGGCAGAAGATATCGCAAATGGATATAAGAAAGTTATTCGTGACCTGTATGATGCGGGCTGTAGAAACATTCAGTTGGATGACTGTTCATGGGGAATGTGTGTAGATCCACATGCTACAGCAATTTTCGGAACCGATGAAGCCGGACTTCAGAAAATCATGGAACAGCTTCTTGCTATCAATAACCGTGCAATTGAGGGATCGCCGGAGGATCTGGTGATCAACACTCATGTATGCCGTGGAAATTTCCATTCTACTTATGCAAGCAGTGGTGCATATGACCGTGTGGCAGAAGCTTTATTCGCCCGTGAAAATGTAAGTGCATATTATCTGGAATTTGATGATGCACGTTCTGGTGGATTTGAGCCGTTGAAGAGTGTAAGTGGTGATAAAAAAGTGGTTCTCGGTCTGATCACAACCAAGTCACCAAAGCTGGAAGATAAAGAAGACGTAATTAAGAGAATCCATGAAGCAGCGAAATATGTCCCGCTCGACAGACTGTATTTGAGTCCACAGTGTGGATTTGCTTCCTGTGAAATCGGAAATAAACTGACAGAAGAAGAACAGTGGAAGAAGCTTGCACTGGTAAAAGAAATCGCGGAAGAAGTCTGGGGCGAAGAAAAATAAGCCAGATATAAAAATTTAATAAATAAGATACATACAGCTCCTTTCAAATCGTGCTACAATAGAAGCAGATTTGAAAGGAGCTGAAAATTTATGAATGAAGTAATCAAAAATATGGAAGAACGCAGAAGTGTCCGTGGATACAAACCGGATATGATCAGAAAAGAGGATCTGGATACGATCATTGAGGCCGGAACTTATGCGGCAACGGGAATGGGAATGCAGTCACCGATCATCGTGGCAGTGACGGATAAAGCAACAAGAGATCAGCTTTCAGCAATGAATGCAAAAATTATGGGAACCGATACAGATCCGTTTTATGGTGCACCGGTAGTTCTTATTGTACTTGCAGATAAGGCAAGACCGACATATCTTTATGATGGAAGTCTTGTGATGGGAAATCTGATGAATGCAGCGCATTCGCTTGGAATCGGAAGCTGCTGGATCCACCGGGCAAAAGAAGAATTTGAATCCGAGGAAGGAAAGGCTCTTCTGAAAAAATGGGGAATCGAAGGAGACTATGAAGGAATCGGTCATTGCGTACTTGGATATGCGGCAGCAGAACTTCCTGCAGCAAAACCAAGAAAAGAAAATTATGTCTATTATGTAGAAGCATAGGAGTGTGACATATGGATTACGAAGGACAGATTTGCCGGGCTCCGATGGAAAGAAGCTCTTTCATGCTTCCGGTTATGGTTGGATGCTCATATAATCAGTGTAAATTCTGTAATTTATTCCGGCATCTGAAGTATCGGGAACTTCCGATGGAACAGATTGAAGCGGAACTAAAGAGAGTGCGGGAACTGCATGGGAAGCCGAAGAAGATCTTTCTGGGGGATGGTAATGCATTTGGTCTGAAGACAGAAAAATTGTATGAGATTCTGGATCTGATCGCATATTACTTCCCGGAATGTGAAGGGATTAATATGGATGCGACTGTTACGAGTATTTTACATAAAAGCCAGGAAGAGCTGGAAATGCTTGCTAGAAAAAAGGTAAAGCATCTGTATATTGGAATCGAGAGCGGACTGGATGATGTGCTGAAATTTATGAAAAAAGATCATGATCTGGCACAGGCATATCAGGCAATCGACAGGCTTCATGAAGCAGGACTGATCTATGATGCACATATTATGACTGGAGTCGCAGGAAAAGGAAGAGGAATGGAAAATGCAGAAGCACTGGCGCAGTTCCTGAACAGGACCAATCCGGCGCATGTAGTGAATTTTTCCATGTTTCTGCATAAAGAAGTTCCGTTATATCAAGATATACGGCAAGGTATTTTTGTTCCGGCAGATGAGCTGGAAACAATTCGGGAAGAATATCATCTGATCGAAAGGATCGCACCGGAAAAAGCAGGAGCAAATATTTTATATGATGGTTTTCATGACTTTATCCATGTGAGAGTCAGAGGACATCTTCCGGGTGATAAAGAAAAAATGCTTGCCAAATTAAATGGTATCATTCAGGAATATGAAGGAAAAGAGCCGGTTTATTCCTTTGTACAGGGGGAATGCCCGGATCTGGAATACTGTGATGATGGTAAAGCAGTATGGGATATGGACCGGAAGACTTCATAGAATCCGCTGTACTATGAATCTGCAGAAATTGAGCGCGTCAGCAGGCGCGCTCTTGAACTTTGGAACAGAAAATATGTCATAAAAAATCCACTGTATCTGATCTTTCAGCTACAGTGGATTTTAATTTGATCCATCCATTGGATTATCCTCCTTATTCACTTCTTATCTATCTGAAACTATTATCTCAAATAGTTTTTTCTATGTAAATTTCAATAATTATTATGCCATTGGTCTGCACCTCTTACTCTTATTGATTTGATATTGTATAAATTATCTTGCCATTGGTCTGTACCTCTTGCTTTCATCAGATTTATTCTGGTTTTAAATTATGTTCCTTTTGGTCCGTACCTCTTACTTTCTTAGACTTTGGAGTTAAAATTAAGTTTCTGGTGGTCCGTCCTCCTTTTGTTTTGTTGATATTATAATATCTCATAAAATGCAAAATGTCAATAAAAATTCTGAAAAAAATAAAATAATTTTAAATATATGAAATAAATCAGGAATACAGATAAAAAATAGAGAAATATATATGATAAACAAATAAATATACAGAAAAAGCAGAAGGCGCAGTCCGAATTTCGACTACAGGAAATGAAATGACGATGTGGATATGCGGAATCTGCAGATCATCGAGACGGTATGGGGAGTCGGATACCGGTTTAACCGGCTGTAAAAAAACGATTGGTGTTATATAATATCTTTACGGATAAAATCCCAATTGTAAGTTCATGGTTGGCATGATAAGATGATACCATGAATTTACAAAGGAGAAGACTATGAATCACTATACTGGATATGAATTACTGTGGCTCTTTTTTATTTATTCTTTTGGTGGCTGGGTATTGGAAACGATATCGGCAACTTTGAAGCAGAGAAAGTTTGCTAACCGAGGCCTGGTAAATGGACCGTTCTGTGTGCTCTATGGTCTGACCGCAATTGCGATGACAGTGGGATTACAGGAACTTCGGGGAATCTGGCTATTTATCTTTGCAACGGTCTATGCAACAGTTGCAGAATGGGTCAGTGGACATCTGATCGAAAAAGCATTCAAGGCAAGATGGTGGGATTATTCAAATATCAAATGGAACCTGGATGGATATATTTGTCTTCCGGCTTCACTATTTTGGGGTGTGCTCGGTTATCTGGCAGTGAGATGGTGCAATGGGATCATGTTGATTTTATTACATATTCTGCCGAAGCTTCTGATGCATATTGTGCTGCTGACACTGATCGGTGTACTTTTTGTGGACATCTTTGGTTCCTTTATGCTTCTTACCGGAAAGAGTAAGAATCCGGAGCGCTGGATCGCAACGGATGCCGGGATGGATAAGATCAGCACAAAAATTGCGGGAAAGATTGCCGGAAGTCTGGAAAAGCGTCTGAAAAAAGCATATCCAAAGGCAAGAAAAATTGAAGAGGAAATCCGGGAAGAGAACAAAGAAAAGATATTTGCAAAAGGGTGCGGCTTTTATAAGATCGTGATGCTGTTTATGATCGGTGCTTTTCTAGGAGATATCACAGAAACGCTTTTCTGTCGTGTGACGGCTGGAGTATGGATGAGTAGAAGCAGTGTGGTCTGGGGACCGTTCAGCATTGTCTGGGGGCTTGCAATTGCACTTGTCACAGCACTTTTGTATAAATATAAGGATAAAGGGGATCGTTTTCTTTTCCTTACAGGAACATTGCTTGGTGGTGCTTATGAGTATTTCTGCAGTGTGTTTACGGAACTTGTATTTGGAAAAGTGTTCTGGGATTACAGTAAGATCCCGTTTAACCTGGGAGGTCGAATCAATCTGCTTTACTGCTTTTTCTGGGGAATTGCTGCGGTTGTGTGGTTTAAAATATTATTTCCACCTGTGGAAAAATGGATTGAAAAAATACCGGCAGTTGCAGGAAAGATTCTGACCTGGGTTTTACTGGGATTTATGGTTTGCAACATTCTGGTATCCTGTGTGGCACTGGTAAGATATGATGAGAGAGGAAATGGTGTGCAGGCGACAAATGCCGTCCAGAAGTGGGCGGATGCACATTATGATGACGCAAAGATGAAGAAAATCTATCCAAATGCGAAGGGGATAAATTAGAAAAAAACGGGAACATATTGACAAAATTCTATATGAAGAGTAAGATGTAGTTAGAAAACCGGTGTGAGAAATAGATTGCACCGGTTAAAAAATGAAAAATATATAGAAATATTTCTATATTTCTATGGGAAGGGAGAGAGAATGAAAATCATAAAAAACGGATGGGATTTCTTTCAGGACCAGATTCTTGGAATGCACTGGCTGAAAGATCTGATCGGAAAACTTCTTGTTAAAGCCGGATTGGGAGAGGGGAGGTTTCCAGGAGAATTTCTTCACTTTTTCCTGTATGATATCATAAAAATTTTTGTGCTGCTTGCGGTGCTGATCTTTGTGATATCCTATATTCAAAGCTATTTTCCGCCAGAGAAAAGCAGAAAGATTATGGGAAGATTTCATGGAATCTGGGCGAATCTGATCGGAGCACTTCTAGGAACAGTGACTCCGTTCTGCTCCTGCTCATCGATTCCGATCTTTATGGGATTCACCAGTGCGGGATTGCCGCTGGGAGTTACTTTCTCGTTTCTGATTTCATCTCCGATGGTGGATCTGGGATCTCTGGTTCTTCTGATGAGTGTCTTTGGAGGGAAGATCGCATTTGCTTATGTGATTGTTGGACTTGTCATAGCTGTTATAGGGGGAACGATCATTGAGCGGCTGCATATGGAAGACCAGGTGGCAGATTTTATCCGGCAGGCACCGAATGTGGAGGTAGCTTCGCCGTCGCTTACAATAGCAGACCGTATGGATTATGCAAAAAATCAGGTTGTGGTTACTGTCAAAAAGGTAGCTCCGTATATCGTTGTCGGAGTCATCATCGGGGCAGCTATCCACAATCTGATCCCAGAGCATATCGTCCGAAGCATTCTTGGAAAACAGACCTGGTACGCCGTGCCACTGGCGACAGCAGTAGGCGTTCCCATGTATGCAGATATTTTCGGAACCATCCCAATTGCAGAAAGCCTGCTCGCAAAAGGGGCAGGACTTGGAACGATTTTATCCTTTATGATGGGAGTGACTACACTTTCCCTTCCATCCATGGTAATGCTGTCCAAAGCGATTAAGAAAAAGTTACTCGGAACATTCATTGGAATCGTGTGTATCGGAATCATCATTGTGGGGTATGGGTTTAATGTGATAATATAGGGTAGCAAACTCATATGCCGTTCGTGCTTGCACGTAAAGGCATATGAATTTGCTACCCGCCGGACATGAGGAAGGAGCGATTTACGAAGGAAATCAGCGGATTCCGAATGGACGAAGGATTGCGGGAGCAGCAACGCTGCGGAGCAATCCGTAATATTATCAAAGTAGTGGGGCAAATTTAAATATCATTCGTGCTTGCACGAAAAGGCATATGAATTTGCTACCCGCCGGACATGAGGAAGGAGCGATTTACGAAGAAAATGCAGATAGACTATGAAAAATATGCCCGTATATTCAAAGTGATGTCGGATCCGAAACGCCTGAAGATCATCGACATGTTATCCGAAGGAGAATTATGTGCCTGTAAGATCCTGGAGGAATTTCATATTACACAGCCGACCTTATCGCATGATATGAAGCTGATGTGTGATCTGGGAATCGTAAAGGCGCGCAAAGAAGGAAAATGGATGCAGTATTCTCTGGACATAGACGTAATGAATGAGGTTTATAAGACAGTGGGGCGTCTGATGATTCCGGGAGATTATGCCGGACTTTTAAATTGCAATTGTAATACGGAAAAGGAGAAAATGAATCATGAGTAAAATTAAATTATATTTTCTGACAGGGTTCTTAGGAGCTGGGAAAACGACAATCTTGAGAAATCTGCTTGAAAACATGGAAGGAACAAAGGTTGGGGTAATCCAGAATGAACTGGGAAAGATCAGTATTGACGGAACGGTGCTTCAGAATAATGATATCCAGATGATAGAATTGAACAGAGGCTCTATTTTTTGCAGTTGCCTTCGTTTATCCTTTGTGGATGCACTGACGCAGATGGCACAGAAAGGTCTGGAATATGTGTTTGTGGAAAGCTCTGGATTCGGGGACCCGTCTAATGCAGAAGAAATTCTTGCAGCCACAGAAGTAATGGCGCCTGGGGCATATGACTTCAGAGGATGCATCTGCCTGGTGGACTGTTATAATTTTCTGGATCAGATCGGGGATTCAGAGACAATTGACCGTCAACTTAAACACTGCAATCTTGCGGTTCTGACAAAGGTTGATCTGGTGGGTAGCGAGCAGATTGAACAGGTGAAAGACAAAGTGCGTGAAATTAATCCGGTATGCCCAATTACAGAGAGTGCGAATGGAAATATTGACCGTTCGTTTTATGATATGGATCTGATGCTGTACAAATGGGCAGAATGTGAGGATACTACGAATTCATCGAAAAATAAACCGAAAACATTTTCCATGGATTTTACAGGAGAGATCCAGAAGGAAAAGCTGGAAGCTTTCCTTGCAAAGATTGAACCGGATGTTTTCCGTGTAAAGGGATTCTTTAAAGTAGAAAAAGAAGGATGGGAAAAGGTTGACGTAGTTGGAAAAAAACGGGATTATGCACCTTACGAACCACAGCCGAAGTCTCAGCTTGTTTTTATTTCCAAAATCGGAATTGCACTGATCCGCGAAATCGCGGCAGCGTGGGAAGAATGTGTGGGACTTCCTATGAAACTGAATAATTAAATCTGGAGGCAGGATATGAATATAAAAGTAATCGGAAGTGGCTGTGAAAATTGTGATAAGACAAATGCGGTTGTGAAGGAGTGTCTTGAAGAACTCGGGATGGATACGGAAATCGAGAGAGTGACAGACCTGGTTGAGATCGTAAAGCTGGGAGTGATGACGGCTCCTTCGGTGATGATTGACGGGAAACTGGTTGTTGCCGGTCAGGTGCCATCGAAAAAACAGATGATGAAGATATTGATGCTCTTTGCAAAGCTATGAAAGAGCAGGCTGTCAAAAATGCCCGTACAGAGGAACAGAAAGCATCGATTAAAGATGTAGGCAGACAGCAGTTGCGCTCCTGGGGTATTTTGATTGAGCGTGATGAAAAAGATTATCCGTCTAATGCTTTTGCTATTTTGACTGGCAACGGAGGACTTCATGTTGCAACGCAATGTGGTGTGTTCAAAGGTACAACAAAAGCGGTATTTGTTGACCGCAGAGAATATACCGGTCCGCTTTGGGAGCAGATAGATGAAGCATTTCAGTTTGTTCTGAGAAATATTCATTTCGGTGCTACCATTGTGGGAATTTATCGGCAGGATGTTTATGAGATTCCACCGGATGCCATTCGTGAGTTGATTATCAATGCCATGGTACATCGTAGTTATCTGGATCATGGTACGATACAGGTTGCCGTATATGACAACCGATTGGAAATTACTTCTCCTGGAAAGTTGCCAATGGGACAAACTATGGAGCGTATGAAAGAAGGCTATTCTAAAATTAGAAATGAAGCCCTTGCTCATGCGTTTGCCTATATGAACCTGATTGAGCATTGGGGAAGCGGCATTCCGAGAATTATTGATAAAGTAAAAGCTGCCGGACTGCAGGAGCCGGAGTTTATTGGTGGCGAAGTTGATTTGCGTATCAATATTTATCGAGGACAGGTTGACGGCACTGTTGACCTCAATAACGCCATTAAAGTGCCGGATACTATTGACAAAATGCCAGATAGTGACAATAAAGTGCCGGATAAAACAGAAATAGTGCCAGATAATATGAAAAAAATGCCGGATAGTGGCAATGAAGTGCCAGATACGACTGAGAAAATGCCGGATAGTGAACAGGAACAACAAATCTATAAATATGTATTGGAAAATGGCTCTATTACTACTGCTGAAACAGTAGAGATTTTAGATGTAAAACATCGTAGAGCCAGAGCTGTCTTGTTGAATATGGTTAAGGACGGTTATTTGAGAAAAGAGGGTGCGGCACGAAGCACTATTTATGTAAAAAGTACGGAAGGGAGATAATGCAGCATGGATACAGATAAAATAATACAAGATTTAAATCGCAGATTTGCTGCACCTCTGCCTGAGTTTTATCAGCGTCGTATCATTTTCTGGTATGATGAAGATAAGGAATTTGAGGATAAACTGGATGAAGTGGTTTTGGAAAATGCAAAGGTGATTGCGCTGACAGGAAATAATGCGTTTTCTGTAAAAAAAACTGCTTTCAGTAGATGATTTGACCACAAATTATCTGGTTTACAGTCCGTGTGTCTATAATCGCCCGGATGATAACTGGATTCTGGATGTAGAGCTTTACAGTGAAGAGTTTCGGGCAGATCTGATTTCTATCTGGATGGATGAGATGGGACTTATATCAAATGCAGTATGTTATGGGCCATTCAGATGCACAGATTACAAT
>NZ_JAQESL010000016.1:0-58223 GCF_027697525.1 Coprococcus sp. AM97-35
AAAAGAAAATACCGATAAAGCCCCTAAAATAGGGAATATATCGGTATTTACCAACTTATGAAAAAATACGCAGAAAATTAGTGGGATTTTTTAAGGAATAAAAGTCTATATTGTTTATATGTTTTTTTCAGAATTATACCATTCTTCTAAAATATCATATGCTGTCTTATCTTTATCATTGCTAAACACTGTTTCATAACAATAATCTGCATTTAATCTATTCTTTAACACATCATAAGTAAGTTTAATTTGTGTTGGCATCTTTTTTTTATATTTCTGACATAATGTTATTAATGATTTAATATCGTCATTAATAATAGCTATTGTAGCTCTCTGTCTATCTACTGACACATCATACTCTTCTTCGTTGCCATTTATCACATCATTTAGTCTATTCTTTTTCACTACTTGCCCATTTACCTTATAAAAAAAGCCACTTGACAGTATATTATTTTCAAAAGAACAATATATATATACTTTTTCGGCTCTATCTTCTACGTATTCTAAGCAAATAGAAACCATATCTGCTTGAAGTTCTGAAAAATAATCCTCAAATATTTTTTCCATGATATCCTCCAATCTAATTAAAAATATTCTGAATAGTAGCATCTCCATCAATTATATATTCTACAATAAATTCCGTTGGGCGTAAACCATTTTTATCATATCTAACTTCAACGTTAACAGCAACTTCCTTTCCCTGTTTTATTGCCTGTGCCCATATATTTTCAATTTTTCGATAATCGCTTAAATTGACATGTTGAGACTGAGAAACCATATTATCTAACTTGGGAGAACCGCCAAAGCGATCTCCAGCCAAGTGTCCCGCATGATCTCCTTTTAATTTCCCAGGAGTTTTTGCTACATGGTTTAATCTCTTTTCACGTTGTGTTAATTGTAAGTTTTCAGTATTCCAATTAGATATCCTACCCAATTCATCTGTTTCATAGTTATAGTTGAATTCACCTGTCTGATATTTAATACTAGACTTTAATTTTCCAGTTTTATCAAATGGTATCTCTGTAAAAATTTTCTGACTAGTTTGAACATTACTCTTCAATACATCTAATCTACCTTGATTAGAATTTATTGTGATACTATCTCCCAGTTCTTCAATATCCACCTTTCTCGCCACATCTCCAATTTCCGATACTGAACTATTTGCTAGGTTTCCTGACAGGACTCCTTCTACCACATTACTTCCCAGCATTGCCAATATACGGCTGTCTGTACTTTGATAGATTGCATCATAAGCTTTATCTTCTGCCACATTGCCAATCAATATCCTTCCACCATCTACGGCGATAGTTTTAAATTTTGCAGCACCTGTTGCCCCTTTTAAAATACCACTCATCGGTAATGCCATTGCCGAAATCATAGTACTGGCATTTCCTATAGTATAATATAAATCCGGATTTCCTGCAAACAGTGTATCACGGATAGGGTTTTCTGCCATTGTAAATCCGTCCCCGGAAAAGCCAAGGGATATATTATTCATTCCTTCTGTTGCGTTCGATAATCCATATAAGGTAGATGTTCCTCCTACAATAGCCCCTCCAAGCACAATAGGGGCAGCCGCACCCGCTGTTGCGAAAATCAATGCTGTTCCCACTGTTGCGGATACGATGCCTGCAAGAAGCTGTTTCAATCCTTCTGCTTTCCTATCATCAGCAAGTTTATCGTTCATTTTATCTTCAAACTTTTTCATTGCCTCTTCGTACTGAGCCATGTTCTGAGCTACAAAATTTCCACTTTCTTCATAGCCCATCTGCAGCCTTTGATATGCCGGCAGCATTGCAATAGAACCAGCCTGATAATTAGTTACTGATACAGCAGAGCTTCCTGTTCTTGCTATCAGAATAGACCTTATAGACTCCATCATGGAGTCCATATTCTGTGTGTCATTTTGATGCGTTTCCTCATAATCACCAATATCACTGTTTAAAGTTTTAACACGACTTTCCATCAACTGATAAGAAAGTACTAAAGATAAACCTGAAGGTTGGACAACTGAAACAATGTCACTAACATTGGAAATGACGCTATTGATTTCTTCCCTTAAATTTTCAAAGTCTTCCCGTCCATTCTCCAATGCTTTCTGTTGTTCCTCCAATATTTCTTGTGGAATCTCAGCCTCATAAGAAGAATCAATTCCATAATATCCCTCTGCATATACCGAAAGACGTACCTGAAACTCAGTTAAGAGTTGCTGTAGTGATCCAATCACAGGAATATGTACTTCTTGTATATAATTCTGTATGCTTTTCCCGGTTTCCCCTTGGATGCATGGTGTTACTACAATCGTTTCTAATGCCTGATAAACCGTCTCTAATTGTGTTCCCCATTCACTCAACTGGCTAATCATCTGATTTTGTACTTCCAACAACTCTTCAATTTTCACATGGTATCCCATAACACACCTCCTCCTTGGGTGCTTCTTTTCAAATTCTATATGTTCCAACCGCTAAATGTCTATCGTTTTATTAAGGATTGTTCTGCATAAGTCATACAGGTACTGACATCTTGTAGTTTTCCCACATCTTCCTGCAATAAAGTTTTATAACTTCCAAACAGTTCTGATAAAGTCTGATAGGTTTCTAAAAATGCTGCTAAAGATTTCATATTTCCTGTAATTTCCGGTTGTTCTTTACTTTTTTTAATACCTTGGCTGGCTACAGATAACGCTGACACATTCGAATTATAAGTTAATTTATTTAATTCAATCATTGACAGTCCCCCTTACCTAATTAAGCAATGTTTCAATATAATTTCCCAAAGAGTTAATCTGACTTTTTAGCCAGCCAATCACTCCTTCTTGATCATAAATCTGATTTTCCAATCTTGTGATTTCATCCATAATCGCATCTACGGCTTGATCAGTTTCATCATAATATGTTTGATAACAAGGTTTAAGCTGTTCCTCAGCAATTCCTTCATACTCTTCTTTATTAGATCCTTTCCAACTGCTACATGAAAGTTTTTGCGTAATGTCAAATTTCTCCGACTCTATATTGAGTTTATAAGTCTGCAGTTTCTGTTTTGCACCTTCCAAACGCTCAATTTTCTTTTCTAATCCCTGAATTTCATTTTGACACTCTGAAATCCTATAGTTTGCTTGATTAATTTCATATTTTGCAGATGAAATAGCAGCTTGATTTTTATTTGCCATGAATCACACCTCCCTGTCCAGAAAGCAAAAGTTTTATGACTCATTTTCTATTTTTAATAATCCATCCAAATGTTCTTTTAAACTTTTTTGCATTCTGAAATCATCTTCATCTTGAAACCCTTTTTGAATTACTTCTTCAATATCCTCGTGGTTTAGATATAACACGTTTTCTCCAATCAAGCCTTCTGGATAAGTACAAGCAACATAATCAAAATATTTTTGCTCTCCCTTGAAAATTGCTACAACACCTCTTCCAATCAAAACAAGCTTTTTTACACTTCCTTTTACAATAATTACAGAACCTAATGGTAAAAACTTTTCTTCTTTCATTGCATTCATACCTCTCATATTTAAAATAAAACAGAACGTTTCTTAATTATTTAGAAAATTTCATTCGCATTAAAGTTATTCCTTCATCAAGTAAACTCATATCATTCGCATGTGACACATCATATTCTCCAATTTTTTCGTTAATGTCTGTCAATGTAACCATAAGTGTATCAATTTTCTCTGGAACTTGAAACTCGATGGAATAACTGAATAAATCATCTACTTTACTAAGTTCATCTACGATATTCTCATAAATGTCAGTATAACTTTCTTTATATAAGTTTAATTGTTTCTGCTGTCTTTCTAACACATCTTGTTTAATAATTGCTGTATTTGACTCCTCAAGTTCCATAAATCCTAGTACGTATTTAGAATAATTTTCTTGGAATAGATCTAGAAGAGCTTCTATCTCTGTTTTTATTGGCATATGAATATTTTTTATGTTATCTTTTAATTTTGTACCAGCTTCACCTTGCAATTCGTTTGTATCTCCTAAAACTTCCAGAGTTTTTCCAACCTCTTGTAGCTCTTCTTTCCAACGCTCAATTTGTTCCTGCGATTTAAGCTGTAAGCTTAAAATTTCTTCCATTCTAAGATAATATCCCACATTCTTCCCCCTCTCTTATAATATATCTTTTTCTTTAAGAAGCATAAGTTTTCCCGCTTCTCTATAAGAGTCTGCACTTGCTATAAGAAATGTTTTATACATTTTCATCAAATGATCCAGGTTCTGATATGTTTCTGTCATATTGTTAAGAGATATAAGTTTACTTTCCATATCCAAATGCCCATAAGTACTTGTAATCCTCCCCGCTTTCTTTTTGAAATCATTTACTTGTCTAAAATATGGATTTTTAAATAGTGCAATAAAATCCACACCTGCTGCCGCCCATTTAGAAATTCCTCTTTCAATGGAATCCCAAATTTCCATTCCTATATGGACGCCATTTTGAAATGTATCTATAAAGTACTTGCATACTTTCTTTCCAAATTCCTTTGTATTTTCGGATTCTTTTGCCAAAAGAAAAAGATTTATTAAGAAGATTCCATCTACAGCCAAATTCCGTACTACTCCAGGGGCTTCATTTTCTATTTTTCTTATGACTACACCAACCGTTTTTGCAAAGTCATCCATCTTACCATTTTGGAAAAATTCTGTATCGTGTTCCATCATCCAGCGCCAGACAAAACCGGTATCATGTTTTTGAAACAGAGCGCCATCTGTCAATTTTTCCAAATCATATATTTCATAAACCCTATCGTCTGTTCGTATAGATTGGAACATTTCATCTGGCATTTGATTAAGTAAATTTCCGATAAAAGACCATTGATAGTGTTTCACATGGGAAGCCATATTATCAATTTCTAAAGCATGTGACAAAAGATATTCATCGGAGTATCCTGGTCCGTCCAAATTGTAAATCGTTCCCACTTTGTTCTGCATGTTTGCAGGCACTGTAATTCCAGCATGCTGTGACAGATTTCCACCTAGAGAATGCCCCGAAAAATCAAATGTTGTATAATTATCCCCATATTTTTTATTCATATCTTTCACAAAGTTCTGTGCTGCTTTCTGCTGTTCCGTTAAAATATTATTGAATAAAGCGATATCTGCATTGATCCAGTCTTGACGTAGCTGATGCGTAGTGTCACTTTCACTTCCTCGGAAACCGAATATCGACTGACCTTCTCCACAATCAATCATACATCCATAAAATCCCGAATTTGCATTATCATCTTTTACTTCCACGATCTCCCACTGTGCATATTCTGAATTTTTTATCTCCTCTATAAATGCCTTTGCTTCCTCGAAACGCATCTGCTCGTATTCACTCAATTTTGTCGTTTTGGGATCTTTATTTCCATATACTCGATTAATATATTGTTTTTTTATACTAGGTGACACTCTAAAAATATTTTCCAACGTTGCTGAACCGTATCTATCTACCGCGTCCTTTATATCATCATTTTCAATATTCATATATGCTATCTGTGAAGCCACAAGTGCATCTTTATCTGTTGTCAAACCCATATACAACGCCTTCCTTTTATTTATATTTTTCCTGCTCTTTTCCCTGTTTTGCTGCTTTGAACACCTCTAAAGAATCATCAAATACCTTTGAACCACTCCGCATAATCGTTCCAAAATAAGGCTGCTCTTCAATAGCTTTGTCTAAACGACTTCCTCCATTTCTAGGTGCACTTGTCTCCAATACTTTTTCTGCCTGCCGAAAGTTCTTTTTGTCTAGGTAATAAATATAAAGTAGTGCTTCCCCACCCAGCTTCTCTCGAAACAATTCCTCGTACATTTTATACTCCTCTTCATCGGTCTTATCCATCATTGTCGTAGCATCTATATAAATACGTATAGCCCCCAAGGTTCTTTCATCCGGATTACCTGCATAATTACGTAGATTAACGTAGTTTTCCCAATTGGAGACTTCTTCTACAGGCATATTTTGCCATTTTTCCCACTCATCTTCTTGTGACCAGATACGTCCTTGGATATAGTATCTTTTCGCCACTTGTGAAATCACTTTTTCTGTTTTTTTCTCCATCTGCTTTGCTAACAGACGTTCCACATACCCATCTCCAAGAGGGCCTACTTCTAGTCCAAAATCTTCTGTATAAAAATAGCTTCCTTCAAATGGATGTTTTGGATCACTTTTTGCAATACATGTTGCATAAATTGCTCCATTATCTGATGGTAACAGTTTAGGTTGATTCCAAGACAGTACTTCAAATTCTTCTCCGTATTTTTCCTGTAAATGACTCTCTATCGCTTTTGTTATAACTTCTTTTTTCGTATCCATTCCACATCCTCCCAACATCATGATTAAGAAAAGACTCACTAATAGTGCTGATTTATATCCTCCTCTTTTCAAACCGATTCCCTCCTATCTGTGGCACTTTTCTAATGAATAGTTACACGGCTTTTGCTAATTTAGTAGTTTTGTAAGCCAATTATCCAAATCATTAAGTACCATCTTCAATTGTCCAATGATGCCTTCATGCTCATATCGTTTGTTCTCCAATTGTGTAATTTCATCATTCAATGCATCTTGTAAGCTATCTACATCCTGTTTGAAAGCATCACAATCTTCCAATACTTTTATTACTTCCCCATCAAAAGACTCTCTATTGCTTCCACACCATGTAAAATAATTCATAGATTCAATAGTTCCCGCCATGTTACTGATTGTCGTACCTATTTCTTCCTTTTTTGCACTTACTGCATCCCTTACACTTTTAAGTCTTTCAATTTTTTCTTCTAAACTTTCGATAGTTATTCTGTTATCTGCTATTTGCGCATTACATTTTGATATTCTTTGCTTACATTCAGCAATTTCTACCCCATTTTTATCCTTATCCATAAAATTCTCCCTAATATTTTGGAACCCGCACTTTAACATAAGCTCCATTATGGAACAATAAACCATCTTTAAACTGTGGAAGTTCCTTGGCTGAATTAATCGGGAACATTGTTGTTGTTCCCTGATTTCCAAGAAGTAAACCTTCTGTTGTGTTTTTCGCAAATTTCGTCACTTCGTCAAATCCTTTCATCTTTCCGGAATGTGCAGTCAAAATGATACTGATACCAACACCTGCTGCCTCATTCAGAATAGGAGCCAAAGTTATCGCCTGTGTTTTGGTCAATTCCACAAAATTATCCCAATCGTCTACAATCAAGCTAAACGGCTGCAATTCCCGGCAGATTTCCTTTGGATTTAACGTCGGATCCATTTCTAATGATTCCTTGACTTTTTGATTTCTTTCTGTGATCTCTGCCTTGAGTGCATCTATGAGCAGTGGCACCATTGCCTGATTTTCTATATAAACAACTTTTTCTGATGTTTTATAGGAATAAAGTTCCATAGCTTTGGAATCTACCAGATAGATTTTTCCTTTTCCTAGCATCTGATCGAGAATGACCTTCAATACGTTTGTCTTACCTCTTGCTGCTTCACCAAGAATCGTAAATGGTGTATTTCCAAGCTGGAATCCGCAGGCACACACAGCTTCTTTTTCGAGTCCAACATAAATATCCTGCTCTGTATGAGGATATTCTTTCATATCTGCAAAGAACAAGTTTTCTGGAAGAACCGGAATTCTTGGAGCTTGTTCACCTGGATACAGAGCATCAATATTCTGTATCAATTCTTTAATTTTATCCTTATATTCCAATTCTGTTTCAAACTTGACCATGCTGTAAAGCTGCATTACACTTATCATATTGTCATATTTCAAAAGAGCTCGTCCTTTTGTTTCTGATTGTTTATAAGTGCTTCTTCCAACAATTAAATTTACATCTGACTCATCAAACAGATATCCCGCCACTTTGTTTTTAAAATTGTTGTAGGTAGAATATTTCATGCCATTGCTTCTGGTAGCAGTTGCAATCACAAAAATCCCAAGTCCATAACCATCACGGGAAATCTTTTGGAAAAATTCTTCAGCCTCATATCCAAGTTCTTTTACTACATCAAAATTGTCAATCACAAGAACAATTGCTTTCATTTTCTCTGCAGAAACCTGATTGTAAACTTCAAAATTCTGTACTACTTCATCTGCCAGTTTTTTCTTTCTCTCTCTGATTTCTTTCTGCAAAATCCCCATTAACTTCTGGAATCTTTCCGAGTCATCAAATACAATATAATCTGCCACATGAGAAAGTTTGTTTAATGGCATCAGACCACTGTTTCCGAAATCCAAAATATAAAAATTCAAATCCTGCACGCTATTCTGCATAGCCAAGGACAAAACCGCAGTTGTCAAAAAGACGGTTTTCCCATATCCTGCTGAAGCAATATACAGCAAATTCCCATCTTTGATAAAATCAACATCATATGGAATCTGTTCCTGTTTTTCCGGAATATCAATGAGTCCCATAGCAATTTTCATGTTCAATTCTTTTGGGGTTGCACGAATCAGTTCCTGTGGGCTTACAAGTTGTTCCGGTAGTGGTGGAAGCCAAGGTTTTTTCACCTCTTTTACATCTTGTGTTTCATAATACTCGTGAATATAGCGTACTACTGCGTCCAACTGCGTTTTTACTACTTTGTTGTTTTCTTTCGTATCACTTAAATCTTGATTTACCAATTCCCCTTGTCCGATTTCATTGAGTACATAAACCCGGTCATCGACTTTTTCTTTCTGTTCTTCTTCATTATAAGCAGCTCCACTCCACGCAGATTGGAACAATTCATAGATTTCATTATTACCCACTTGCAGATAGGCACGTCCAGGCAGCGTAATGTTTGCTGCATCTGCCGTTTTTAAAATTTCTTTACTGTCTGCTTCGTTCTGTACTTTAAGTGCCAACTTAAATTTTGAGTTTGACCAAATCTGATCATCTACTACACCTGTAGGTTTCTGAGTTGCCAAAATCAAGTGTACACCAAGGCTTCGTCCAATACGGGCAGCAGATACCAGCTCTGACATGAATTCCGGCTGTTCCTTTTTTAATTCAGCGAATTCATCACTGATCAGGAATAAATGTGGAAGAGGTTCTTCTGCCTCTCCATTTTTAAATAACTTATTATAGTTATTGATATGGTTCACATCATATTGATTAAAGATACTTTGTCTTCTTGCTAGTTCACTTTTGATAGATGCCAACGCACGCATACTCTGGGAACCATCCAAGTTCGTAATCGTCCCCAATAAATGTGGAAGGGCTGTAAACATCTTAGACATACCGCCTCCCTTATAGTCAATCAAAAGGAAGGCAACCTCATAAGGATTGAAATTTACAGCAAGTGAAAGAATATACGATTGTAAGATTTCTGATTTTCCGGAACCTGTTGTACCTGCAACCAGACCATGCGGTCCATGAGCTTTCTCATGAAGATTCAAATACACATAATCTCCGGCTGCTCTTGCACCAAGCGGTACTGCCAATGATTTTGAAGAATTATTTTTTCTCCATCTTTCTTCAATCCGAAGTTGTGATGGTCGTTCCACCTGATACATTTGGAAGAAAGTAATACTGTTCGGTATCTGTGCACTAATCCCCTGCATGTGTTCTAGCACACCCAGATTTCTTCCAAGCCACTCTAAAGGAATTTCCTGCATATTATGAAGCCTGAACTTTTCCTGCTTTTCTTCCCGTTCATCAATCAGCAGAAGTCCATCTTCTGAGTTTTTCAGCATTGCAATAGTTCCTATATTTTCTGGCAGATTTGCCCTTAAATGAGAGGTATAAATGATAGAAAATCCTAAATTATACCCTTCCTTTTCCAAATACTCCATGATGGAATGATCCATAATCCATTTTGGCTCATCAATCAGAAAGAGAAAGTGTGGTAGAAAAGTACTCTCTTTTTTGCTTTCCTCTTCTTTTTGCTTCCTGTCTTTTAAAATCTGATATAGACTTCCTAAAATCTGATCTCTTTTGTTTTCTGAATTGATCATTGCAACGCTGTTTACCGTATGGATTTTAAAATGCGGATACCAGCGCATCCACTGGAAATCTTCCTGATAAGCTTCATCATAGATTGCAATAATTTCCAAATCATGATAACTGTGAAAGAACGTGAGCTGGCAAATGAGTGCCTTTATTTGCTCATGTATTACACTTTTTTCTCCTACCAGGCCAAGATGAGCCTTTTTCAAATCGATAACTACCGGTTTTTCAATGACAGAAAATTCTTTTTGAATCGCTTTTGCCTCATCTTCCAATATATCTGGTTTCGTTTTTAATTCATCAAGTTTCAGCTGAATTTGAAGCTGTGGATGTGTTTTTTCTACTCCCAATGATACTTTTAGAAAATCTTCGTCATTATAATTTCGCTCATAAATTCTAGGGCTGTATTCTTCAATCATATTCCGGATTTCAGATACAGACGGATAATTATATTCATAGGCTTCTTTTTCTTTACAATAGGCATGATAGATTTCTTTTCGTTTCCGCAATAGATACTGCTTATAGGTTTTTCTCTCAGAATTTTGTTTTCTTTTAATTCTTTCTTATCACTGAAAAAACGCATAATGGAAACAACTAAAGACATCCCCGTACCGGCAACCGCCATCACTACAAATAATCCACGCTTCATAATCACACTAATTGCAATGGTAATGCAAATCATAATCACAGGTGGCAATATTAGCTGAACAAGTCCGCCTTTTTTACGATCCATCAATTCTTTTGGCTTCTCTAATTGAATTTTTTCTTCCTGTACTCTTTTGATAATTCTTGGAGAACGTTTATACTTCGGAAAGCCTTCAAACGGGACTCTGGAATCTTTCATAACAGGAAGTTGCGTATGTATTTCAGAAATATTCCCTTCTATAAGAATTACATTTTCCAACAAAATAACAGAAATATCTCCAATTGTTAAAACATCTCCATTTTCCAGTAACACCTTGTCTTGCTGTATCACCTTATCATTTATAAGCAAAACATCTTCCGTTTTTTTATGAATAGAAATTTCTTTTCCTTTTACAATAATATCGACCTTACACTGTGGAAAAACGATATCTGTTTTCCTTGAACCTATAGTAAAGTAATCGGGACGAAATAATCTTATTCTTCCTGTTTCCATTTTCATTCTCCATCCCCCTCAGTATCCCCTGTAGTTATATCTTCATAGTTATTTTGATCTTCCGTTTCATATTTTTCCATCAGGGGTTCCATTTTCTTTGTAATTTCATTCAGCTTATCGGATTTTTCTGCACCTGTTAATTCTGTATTTTCTTCTGTTATTGCTTTTTCTTTCATATATGCATATAAAAGTAATTGATCATCTGAAAGTCGTAGTGCAATATCAGCAGCCTGTTCTGTATCGCTTCTTCCCAGATAAATCCAGTAATCTAATTTCGACTCTGTATCATTCAATGTCATTTTAGCTAAAATATTATCTTTTTGCTCTTGTGTAAGATTTTCGCTACGGACATATGCATTCGCAAGCATAAATTTCTGTGGGGCTGTCATGTTCTGCACCTTGACATTTCTCATACAGTCTATACATGTAACATAATCAGACTGAACATATGCATCACTAAGCTCTATAACGGCTCTTTGATAAGGTTCTTTTGCTATGCGGTCATATCCTATGTATCCAACTGTCCCAAACAATACGAACCCGAGAACTGCTGCTGTTACTTTTAATGTTGTCACCTTGTTTTTTGGTATCAGAACTTTCTTCTCTCTACGGTCTTTCTTAATTCGTTCATACTCTTCACAAAGTATCTTTTGTATGTCTTCTACCGTGGTTCCTGACTGTACTTGTCCTAACACCCCTTCTTTCCCTAAAAGCTGCATACCTCCCTGCAGATAATCCTCAAATGTATATTTATTCTGTAAAGCATATCCAATAATTGCTTTATAGGCATTTAAGAACTGTTTCTCTCGGTCTGTACTTGCAGACAAAACATCTCTGCTTTTCGCTTTCACACTTCCATGAAGATCATAAAACAGATTTTGGGGCTGCAAAGAAAAAGAATATTTTTCTATGTATTTTTTAAGATTTCCAATATCATCTAAAACTAAAAGGATATCAGGAAGGTCTTCTTTTCGAATCTCCATGAACGGTCTTCGGTTTTCTAAATCATATGTAATTTCTAATTCTTCGCTCTTTTCCTCTATATGCGACTGTAAAAATCCATGTTCCGGATAGGTGATCCATTGATATTCAAATGCATCTTTTGCTATAACTTCTGATTTTTTAATAACTTCTTTTATTACTGTATCTTCCATAACCTTCCTCACCTTCAAGTAAAATAATTCTAATCTGCTTTAATTTTTAATTTTGGATACTTTATTTTATCTTTTTGTAACTCATATTGTTTCAAAAATTCTTTTTCCATTTCATCTACATACCCTGTAAAATAGATTTCTTCTATATCTTCATGGTTAAAAAAATATGTCATCTGACTATTTTGTCCTTGCGGATACAAGCACCCTGCATAGTCAAAATAACCTATGGTTCCTTCATTATTATATAAAGGAACTCTTGATATAATCATAATTTTCTGTTCTCCATCTTTTAATCTTATAACACTTCCAAGTGGCAATACATTCATAATTCTTCTCCTTTTCAATAAGTATATTATATATTTTTATAATATTTATATCGAGCAATAGGCTTCGTATATAGATAACTTTCTAACAACAAGATTGTTAGAGTCCATATAATAAAATGACAAACTGTTACGACTGCACTATACGGACTAATAATCATCATTAAAGGTCTATATGCAAAACAAATTATTAACAATATTATAACTAAACATGTATTACTTCCAAGCTGTTTTTTCCCTTCTTTGACGAATTGTTCAATTTCAAGTTTCGAGCAAGTATATTCAACTGCCGTTTCTTTTATTAATCTGTCCAATCTTTTTTTACCTAGATAAAACAAAATCTGTCCAGCAATAATTCCCAGTATCAATGTTGTCCAATATAAAATATTAACATTCGTTTTTATTTGGACATCAATTTTATTTAAAACAAAATAAATAATCATAGATGCACCCGCAACTAATCCCACTTGCAGCCCACCACTTCCTTTATTTTTCATAGCATAAATCTGTTGTGTTTCATTTGAATAATAATAATTCATCCCTTTTTCTGAATTAAAATATAAAAGCATCATTCTTAAATCCTCCATCACGCAAAAGCATTACCTAATCCATCAAAAAATCCAGATACTGCTTTTCCTACATTTGATAATCCTTTCTTTACATCATCAACCGCTTCATTTATTTCTTTCCCTATATCTTTTATCCCAAGCCAATTATTCTCATACGCATGGTCAAAAACTCTACTACCAAATACTGCGATTGCTGCACCTGCTGCAATTCCAATAGCAGCAACACCGATAGGTCCTACTGCCAATGTTGCTGCTGCAGCTGTTCCTGCCATAGTGCCCAATTCCCCGGCAATCAAACCAACGCCCAAGTGTCCAGCAGCTTTTACCGTTGCATCACCAACTTCTTCTCCTGAAATAAGTTGACCGCTAAAATCTATAGCTGCGCCTATAATAGGCATTCCGACTTTTCCAAAAGAGTGTAATTTTGTACCTGTATTAATTAACTTTCCACTTTGTTGAGCAAATGAATTACTTAATATAACAAAACTATTTTCTGTTGCAGGTCCCTGAATTCCTGTAGACAAAAATATTTCCCCCAATTTTACTACAGATTTACCACCTGATTCAAAAACTTTTGATATTATATCCATTTGCATATTATCCTTAATTTCATTTGGTATTTGTCCAATATTTTTCAGCATTTCTTTTAATAAATCAGCTGGTATTTCAGCATTTGGATTTTTTTGATACAATTCATATAGTTCTGACCACTCTTTTAAAGTTATATTCGGAACTTTCTTTTTTAATTTTTTAACATATTCTTCCATTTCCTTTTCTAGTTTTTTTGTTCTATCATTCCATCGTAATTGAACAGTTTTTTTCCATTCTGGAGTGTCTAATGAAACAGAAAAACCAGTTCCATTCCAACCTTTTTGTATAGCCACAATTCCTTCATTCACAGTATCATATAAAGTAATGCTTTCTGAAAACAACGAGGCCGTAGTATTTTCTATATCATATAATTTCTGTATTTTTTCATTCAACTCTTCAATAAGCGTTTGATTTTGATTAATAGAAATTTGATATTGAAAAATCATTTCTTGATACCAAAAACCATACTTTATCTTCATTACATCGTTTTGCATATTGCTTTGCATTAAACTAATATTTTTTTCTAAAAATGTATTCGTGGATATAAGAGCGTCTCTTTTTGCTATTAATTCTTCCTCATCAAGATTTTCATCTCCAACTGTACTTTTCAGATTTTCATGTTCTTGAATTACAGACTCATTCGCACAAATAAGGCCTTGAATAACAGCTTCGTGATTTCCTAACTGGTATTTCATGCTATCCCAGGCTGCTCCTTTAAGTTCTGTATTCTGTACAAATTGTGAAATTGTTTGCAATGCAGATAATAAATCTTTGTTATCAAATTCCAGATTTTGAATAATACTATCTGCCTGTCCTTTTATAGAACCTGGATAAAGTTTTAATCCCATACTTTTACCACTCCTCGTTTTCCTGCTCTTTCTCTAGTTTTTTCAGATTACTTTTCAAATCACTTTCTATTTCTGAAAATTTTGAATCTTTAAATGTCTTTGCCTCCCATACCGATTGTTGAAGCTTAGAGATACTCTTGCAAAATTCTGTATCATGCTTAAATTGAAGAAACATATCTGAAAAAATATTTTCTATTATTTTATCCTGATAATTGATTTCATCTTTACTTTCTTCTAATGTTCTTATCGCTTTTTTATAGTCGTCAATTTTATCCTGTAACTGTCTTTTTTCATTATCTTCCATATTAATCACCTAATAAACCAGCAGTTAATATATTAGCAATACTCTGATCCACTTGCTCAAATGTCTTACCTAAAGTTTTTATATGTTGTGCATCTTGCTCTAACGCATATCTATAAGCTGATTTTTGAGTCTGGCTTGTTTCATATGCCGTAATAGAATTTCCTTTGGCAGTAATATTTGACTCTGTATCTTTTGATATTTCTTTCTCCTGTAAACTATTTGCATTTGCTGAAATTGTATCTGAACTGCTTGAAGCAACCTGCGTATTGCTTTGTATATTACTCATATTCTATTTCCCCTTTCCATTTCTTATTTTATAATATTTGCAATATATCACCATAGAATATCCCAGCTTCTTCATAAGTAAATTCTTTCGACACAAACATTCCTGTACGCATAGATCTTAATTTGTCTTCATCACCAACAGCTATATTTATTTGACCTGCTTCCTTTAAAATCTGTAAGGTTTCACAAATCTTTTGTTCAGAATTGACCATAATATCTTTGTTGATTTGATATTTAGTACTCGTAAGTGTAATTGTTAATTGCATCTTCACGTCTCCTTTTCCTTCTTTTGTCAAAAACCAGGAAGAAAATAAAAAAGAAAAGTATGAGCATAATACCTGTTATGGCAATATTTACGCCCAACGCATTATCCTCTTTCTCAATTTCTTCTTTCTTTACTTCTGAACCTGTATATAAAAACAGTTGATCCTGTATTCTTTCGTATTCATCTTTTCCACTTTCTAAATCTGTTTCAAACAACTTTTTTTCTATTTTCTGATAGGCATCATATTCTTTTAAATGCACCTTTTCAATTTTCTCTTCATATTGATCTGTAAACAAATCTATTCCATAAGTATCCGTTAAGGAAGAATAGGTTTCATTCTTTTCCTGTAATACAGAGGTATCGAACTCAATGTTGCTATTAATATTTTTTTCAAGTGCTTTTCCTGTGTCATCCATTTTTCCCATACATACGTTCCTCATATTTTCAAAAAGCCGTCGGGAAAATCCCGACGGCTCTCTGCTACTACATCGCTCCAATTTTCCCTGCGATTTCCTGGTCGATGCTCTGCATTGCTGCGGATACATCACGTAACTGCTGTGCAATTGATGTGATAAGATCTGATGTAGCTGTAAAACTTGGTTCTAAAGATTGGAACTGGTCATAAAATGCCTGGCTGCTGTGACCGGCCCATTCATCACATAAGGATGTTACCATGTTTCTCATCGTAGAAACCACTTGGTTGAACTCCTCACATCTGGTATTAAATTCTGCTGCCTTTGCCTCCATCTGTTCCGGGCTTAATTTAATGTTGTTTACATCTGCCATAATGTACCTCCTTTGAATGCTTCTCCTTTTTTTATATGCAATGCTGCCAAACAGCTTATTGCTCTGGTTTTTTATTTCTAAAGTATCTCAAAATCAAGAATATAATAAGTGCTGTTAAAAGTACTGCAAAAACAATATAAATGAAATACGATGTTATATTACTTTCCTTTTCTGTATTCGCAGAAACTGCTTTTGCCGAAGATTCTTTTACTTCTTCTCCGCCCACTATCTTTTCCTTTTCTTTTGAAACATCATTTAAAGCTACTGGCTTAGCGATAAATTGATAAGCCTGTGTATATTCCATACTTCCCAATCTTGTATATGGAAGCTTTGCTGAAAAGTCAGCTAATATATTTTGATTTTCTTTACTGGTGGTTGTCTTGGTATTTTTTGCTGCACTCAAGCCGTCTTCCACCGCTTGATTTGAGGCGTCTTTTGCATCCTGAATACCTTTCTGAAGAGTATTGATATTTTCTTCTGTTGTAGTATAGACTTTATTTGCATAATCCACATAAGACATATTATTTTCTATCAAACTCTTCTGAAGCAGTCCGTTATTCTGTTTTATTCCATTTACATTTTCTGCAATATATTCATCTTGTACAGATGGTGCAAATGACTTCAGCTTTTCATTAAACTCGTGGATATAGACTGATTCAGCCTCATATTTTTGTTGCAGGATACCATTGAAGTTTTCTTGGTTCTTCTGCATTGGATCTACATAAAAATCCTGGAATACATTTTTTATTTCCTGCCCATTTGTTGTCTGCTCATTCCCAAGTTCTGTTTCAAAGGCTTTCACCTGCTTTCCATAATGCTCCAGTCTCTCTTGAATTGTAGTAGGTTGATTTGTCCCTGGATCAATAATCATATTCCCTGCTTCATCATATCGATAATCTTTATATTCCTGCAATGCAGTCACCTCTCGCGGTACATTTTCAATCACGGAATTAATGTACTGCTGAAAAGCATTCAAATCACCATCAAACACAATTTCATGAGTTTTGTCAAGCGCCAAACTTCCATTTCCTGCGTCACTCACAAAAGCACTTATAGAAGAATACCCAAGACTATTACACATAGCTATCATATTCGGATCTTGCTCACATTCCGCAAGTGCTGTCTGCACCGATTTTGCAGTTGTATATACTTTCGGAATTTCTATACCCAAATCAGGATCTTTCTCTATAATTTCAATAGTTTCCTGCTCATTTGCTGCCGCTGCAAGTTTACTGGTAATAGCACTCCATAACTGTTTTGTCGTATCTGCCTTTTGATTTTCTTCGGAGTCGGGAACATCTGCAAGGGTTATAGATAATTTTGGTGAATCCGAAGTAGCGTAATGTAATTCAAAAACCCCTTCACTTTTTTCCTCTAAAATCAATCCCGGATTTGCTGCTTCAATTTTCTTTGCAAACTCAGCTAAGCGGTCAGTCAGCTGATTTGGTAATCCCTGATTATAAGTCTCTATCGATTTTCCTAATTCACCTGCTATAATATCCGGCTGCCGTTTCAAATCTTCAAGCATGTTTCCAACTGTATTTCCTGGTTTTTTATTCAAAACTTCGTCCAGTTTATTATTTGCAGTATCGACTACAGAATTTCCCTCTTCATCTTTAAATACATCTAGCTGTTTTGTATATTCAGCCAAGGATGTAAGCTGTTCTGAAAGACTTCCTCCTTCCGTCTGCATATTCTGCAGTTGTGATTGTGCCTCTTCTACACACTTTTTGTACTGTGAATCAAGATCAGTTGCTAAAGCCGTATTTTTCTCTACATATTCTTCTACATTTAATGGTTCTGTTGTATTTTCTTCTCTTTTTAATTCCGGAATCTCAACTAATTGTACCAAATCATGCGACTGTATACTCTCAATGGCATCTTTATCTTTTAAATCATTATTCATAACTGTAGCAGCACCATCTTGAGCCTTATGGAACTCAGAAAGAATATTGTTCAAATACATATAGCTCAAACTGTCATTCAAAGAATTTCCAAAACTCATCACATCATATAACAAATGATACTGAGACTCTCCTGAAAGATTTTTATTTAAAGCATATTCAAGTTGAGCTGCTTGTGGTGTTGTATTAAGACTAACAACATTTTGTGAAAATCCGGCTGGTATGATTATGTAAGCACCATATTTTCCGTTTGTTAATCCTGTTCTTGCTTCCTCTAATGATGAATATTCAAACGAAGAGCTGGGAAATTGAACAATCTTATCTGCATAATTTATTTTTTCCTCTGCTGATGTTGTCCCCTCATCCAGATTGACTACCGCAATTTTTCTTGACTCCTGTTTCGTGTTTTCTCTTTCAGCAACTGGGGCAACTACTTGTTTTACATCAGGTCCTTTTTGATTTGTTTGTCCAAGGAAATATCCCAAAGTTCCTACAAGCCCGATACATCCAACAGCAAGCAGAACTGCAACGACTTTTTTATATTTCATTACAAATCATTCCCCTCCTTATCTTTGGAATTACATTTCAAATGCTTTTAATGCATTTTTTATTTAGCCCATTTTACCATAATCTTCCATTTCTCACAATATTTTTTTGACAGAATGGATATTTTTTTCACAATAAAGGAAGGAATTCATTTACTTTTCTAGAAAACTGCACATCATCAAAAAAACTTAGTGATAAAATGGTTCTGCTCACATCCTGTCTATTTTGATTCATCGTTTTAATCTTTATAATTATCCGAAATAATTCTAATTGTTGGTAAAGTCAGTCCTGTTTTTGTTACTGCGTAAATACAACTACTTATTTTTTTAATGCCTCGATATCCAAAAAACTCCAGATATTCTTCATGTGATATTCCTTGAAAATCAAATTTTCTTGTATCAATTTCAATTAAATACACCTAGTATCCTCCTTTTCCAATCTGCTTTTTTAATATCTTGTTTCTGGTATCTTCATGATGTTTTTTCTTTCAAATATGCTTTTATAATAATTCTGACATTTGCTTTTGCACTACAGGTAGACAATATGATTTCATTTCCCTTATTATCCTCAACATATCCTCTTTCTATCTGATAAATCTCACTATCTGCCGACACCTGTTCACAAGTTGTAATCTGATAGTTCAAAGTTCTTCCATCCGGTAAATAAACCTCCATATCCGTGTGCTTCTGGAAAAAATCAATATCCTGATAATTTCTCAACACATGAAACATACTCCCGTCTTTCATGTTATGCCCATAAATAATATTCTTACTATCCGAGAAATCCCGTTCGTTCCGATAATCAAGAAAAATACTTCCTGCAATGTTATAAGTTTTTTGTACGGTATGGTTTAAATAATAGGAATTATCTTTCCCTCTCACTACTGGATATTCCAACACCCCCGGAATCCGAAGCCACGCTACAATATCTGGGTTAATTGCCTGCAGAGAAGCAAAATCCACCGTTACAGTTTCTTCCTGCTTTTCTCCTTCCTTATCATCTTCTGCAACATTTGGTTTCGTATTTTCCGGATCCCTTGTATTCTTCTCTACTTTTACATATTCTTGTAACTGTTCATATTCCCGTTCTGCTTTTTGATATTCACTAATAATCTGATAAATCCAGACTCCTGCTGCCAGCAAGATCACGCTTAATATCCCAAGTAAAAAGTATTCTTTTTTCATCTGCTTACCTCCAACGTAAAAAAGCGGCAGCATACCAAAACTGATATGCTACCGCCTGCACTTATGCCCCTTATTTTCTTAAATTACAGCAATCCAGTGGGTTTGGATTGATATGCTGTTTCCAATATTCATAATGTTCTGTGACATCTTCACAGACCGTCAACGGAAGATGAATTTTTTCCAATATCCTGATTTTTTCTTCCAATGGTAAATGCCAGTACCCACTCTGACGCAGAACATATTTCTGGTAATCCAAGTCCGGAAACCACTTTTTAATCCATCCATTCACCCGAAGAAATTCTACCAAAACTTTGTCTACCGGCAGCCTATTTAAGTAATCAAAATCCAAATACTCCTCAATCAGAGGGCTTAATCGTAATGTGACATCAAAGCCCTCTTCCTGTAATTTTAACAATGCCCTTAACCGCTTTGACGGACTACTTGCCTTTTCATAGGCAAGAGCCTTTTTATCATCAAAACAGGTAATGGTGATCTGGATATGTGCCAGCTTCGGATCATAAAGTTTCCGGTATCGTTCCTCTCCTGCCAGATGGGATTTTGTCACAATCAGATACCCAATACCATATTCATTTAACTGTTCTATGGTTTGATAGGTAATCTGTTCCTGACTTTCCATCGGCTGAAAGCAATCTGTCATGCCTCCAAGTCTTAAAATGGTTCCCGGTGGCACCTTTTCCAATTTTCTCCGGATTTTCTGGATATCTGCCACTCTTGGATTTTCTGCGTTCCAAAGTCCGCGGAAATCCAAAAGGCTGCGTGCATAGCAGTAGGAACAATTATGCATACAGCCACAGCCATAAGTATCCAATCTGGTCGGATACCTGCATTTTTCTGCTTCGTTGCCGCTTACACTTTTATAAAAACTTTTAAATTCTTTTCTTTCGCTTCAGCATCACCTTTCCTTTCACTTGCGGGGTCCGGTACCGCCCCGAAATCTTCTGGTAAAGCATCCAGAAATGTTCTTTACACTACCCCGCGGGTCTAGTGTTCCATCATCTCCAAATGCTTTTTATCTCTTTGTGCGTCTGATCCGCCAAAGGACAATACCAATACCAAAGGCCGCTACTACTGCAATACCGATTGGCAGCAGGAGCAAGGTATTATCCCCGGTTTTTACGTCCTCTGGTTTTTCCGGTGTCTGCGGAAGTTTCTTATTCTGGATTTCTTTTACCACTTCAATAACCTTTGTTTTTGCGTCCACATAACTAAATGTGATTTCATAGGTTTCCGTATGCTCTTCATATCCTTCCAACGGTTTCGTTTCCGATAATACATAAGTAATCGGTCCTACTGCTTTTCCGTCTTCGTATGTGGCAATCGGCAGCAGTTCACTGGTTGCAACTCCATCTTTATCTGTAGTAAGTTTTCCAACCACTTCCTCAGTCTCTTTGTTTTTCAATTCAAATTCCACATTGGCAAGTGGTGTCTGATCTTCTGCATCTGTTTTCTTAATAATTAACTGCCCCATTGGTACTTCATCTTTCATGGAAACTTTCTGTACTTCTCCGGTTTCCTCTACAGTAAATTCTACATCTTCTGCAATCAAAAATCCTTCCGGTGCAGCTTCTTCATGAAGGATATATGTTTTTCCCGGCTGTAGATACTCGATCCGGTAAGGTTCTTTGGTAGAGGTCCATTCTTCTATGATATTTCCCTCTTCGTCCAGTACCTGTAACTTGGCTCCTTCAATTTCCTGTTCTCCGGTGATATCCGTTTTTGTGATTTCAATCTTTGTATGATCGTCTTTCATGGAAACTTTCTGGATTTCTCCGGTTTCCTCTACGGTAAATTCCACATCTTCTGCTTTCACATATCCGTTTTCTGTTGGAGCCTGTTCTTCGTGAAGTATGTACTTACCCGGTTTTAATGCATAAATGATATGCGATTCGTTTGTAGAAGTCCACTCTTCCACTACAGTTCCTTCTTCATCTTGAATCTGTAGTCTGGCACCTTCCACTTCCTTTTCTCCAGTAATGTCTGTTTTTGTAACTTCAACTTTCGTCGGCTGGTTCTCCACTTCTTTTTGTATAGAAATCACTTCCAATTCTGGATCCGTATAAGAAGCATCAATTTCAATCTTCTCTTCATATGGTAGATATCCTGGCAGACCTTCCAGTTCCTTCAGATAATATTTCCCGTGTGGAATGGTATTCGAGTACTTCAATTTTCCTTTTTGATCTGTTTTTTCAACTGCTACCAGTTCATCTTTTTTCACCACAACTTTTCCTGCTGCATTTACAATATCTTCTCCTGCATACAATCCAAATGAAACCCCTTCCAGTGGCTCTTTTGTGGCTTCCGATTTTTTCAGCACTTCAATTTCCACTTTCTGCCGTTGATTCTTGATTTCCTTTGTTACATAGTCAACTGCCACTTCTTGTCCTTTATAGGTGATTTCAAAATCCTGTTCGGCTGGATCTAGCACAAAGGAATCTCCCGTTTTTGTTTCTTTAATATAAAATTTTCCAATCGGAAGATTATTTAAAGTCCCTTTTCCTTTTCCATCTGTTACAATCGTTCCAACCAATGCGCCTTTTTCAAAACGTATGATCCGATTACCCTCACTGTCTACCTGTCCATCTGGTGAGTAAATGGTTTCCCTTGCATAAATAGAGAATTCTGCTCCTGCAAGTCCCTGTTCTTCATACGCAAACTCATATCCTTTTTCTGTTTCCATAACATCTTCTCCGGTAAACAGATTAGACACTTGGTTTACTGCCTTTGCCAGACCATTCTTTAATTTTGTCAGTATCTGCTCTGTTACTTTTTCAGCACCAACAAGCACTTCTCCTGTTTTCTGGATCGTCAGGCTTCCTACCGCTTCATCGTTCTTTACTTCTACCACTACAATATATTTTCCGGTTTCCTCTTCCACCTCATGTGCAGTATTGCTGTCCACTTTGATCGTAATGGATTCCCTTGGTGCTTTCTCATAAGTTCCTTCCTTTGTCACCTCATTTAACGGAAGGATTTCTTCTCCATTTTTTAATGCCTGTTCAAATCCGGTCTGTACAAACAGTTCCGGGCTTTTTACTTCTTCAATCCGGTAAGTTCCCATTTTAAGCGGCTCCGGCGTCAACAGATAACCTTCCTCATTTGTTTCAAAAACGTCAATTGTTTCTGGCTTCGGATACCGTACTTTCATAGTGACGTATTTCTTCTTCTCCACATCATAAATTTTATAGTGGGCACTGTTCTTTAAAATTGGAAGTTCCGTCTGTGCATCCTTTTTGATGATCTTAAAATAAAACTGCATCGGACGGTCATTAAAGACACGCCATGTCTGCGGTTCCCTGCTGTCTTCATCGATAGTCACCAAAAACGGCTGAATTCCTTCTACATTTTCCGGAATGGTACTTTCAATACACACATATTTTCCATATGGAAGTTCCGGTGAACACAGATACCCTTTTTTGTCGGTAAACATTTCTTCTGTCTGTATCTTTTCTCCATTTTCATAATAAGATGCAGTTTCCTCTTTACTGAAATCATATCCGATAAAATCCTGCGGTGCATATTCGGTTCCATTCGATGGTTTTAAGGTACCATCCTTTACTTTAGAAAGTTCACTGATCAAGTACACTTTAAATCCGGCACCCTCCAGCAATTCTGTTTCCGTCTGGCTGCCATCATCACTGATTTTAATTAACTGGAATGCCTGTTTTTTTATGGTTTCCAAAACAGTCACATTTTTCTGCACAATTTCCACATCTTGCCCTTCATATGCAAGATCTACCGGGTATTTGGTTTGATCCAGCAAATATGCATTGGAAGGAGGTGCAGAAATTTCCTGTACATAGTATTTTCCAAGATACAAATCTTTGAAATTCAGAACACCTTTTTCGATCGTTCCCTGCACGACCAACTGATCCTTTTTATAAAGCAGTCCTGTCTTTCCATTTGGGTGTTGGATATCTTCTGCCGCATACAATCCATAGACAGCCCCGTTTAAATCTCCATCTCCCTGGCTTACAGAGTCCTGTGTATCTTTGTCTATTTTCTTGATATGGACTGCTCCCCGTACCTCTTTATTTTTAAAGGTATGTGCAAAGGTATACGTGTAGGTCGTATCATTTTTATATTCATAAAAGAACTCATAACTATCCCTGCTCTGAACATAAAGAGGTGGTGCCTGAATTTCCTTTACTACATAATGGAAGCCAATTGGGATATCCGCAGTAAATGCAGCCTTCCCGTTTTCATTGGACTCCGCTTTCTGTATCAAAGTTCCCTTTGTAACCAGCACGGAACCGTCTGCACCGGTAACATCTTCATCTGCATACAGTCCAAAAATTGCCCCCTTCAATGCTGCATCATCATTACTTGATTTCTTCAGCACTTCCACAGATACCTTTGGTCTGGCATTTTCATATTGTGTTTCTTCCTCAACCACTTCTACTGTCTGCCCTGCATAAGAAAGGGTTACCATATGGGTACGCTCTTCCTCTGTCTTCCCTATTGTCAGGGAATCCGGAGCCTGCTGCTCTACCACCTTATAGGTTCCGAGATGAAGCATATCCGAAGAACAACTTCCGTCTTCTTTTGTCTCCAGTTCTGCTGCCAAATCTCCTGCCTGATAGATTTTTGTCTGCTTATCCTGGCTGTAGATGTCTTCTGCTGCATAAATTTTATACTTTGCCCCTGCAAATGCAGCATTGGTATAGGTAAATTGCAGATTTCCAGTCTCTCCGGATACTCCTGTCAGCTTTTCCCCCTGCTTTCGGATGATAATCTTCCCTTTTTGTTCCTCATTTTTTACAGTCAGTGTTTGTGTTTTTGCTACTTCCAGATTGACATTGTAAGCAGTTGTATTCAGTTTATACCCTTTCGGTGCAGTGATTTCCTTGATGTACACTGTATCCTGCGTCTTTGTCAGCTCCGCTTTAGTTGCCCCTTTTTCATCTGTTGGCGGCATCTCCAGAATCAAATCTGTACATGCCTGATCCCGATAAATCCCAAAAACAGCCCCTGCAAGTTTTACACTGCTTTTTGCATCTTCTTTGATGACCTCAATCCAGGAAATATCCATCCATTGAATCGAAAATGAAACCTTAGCACTTGGTTCCTCATAAAAATCCCCATAACCAACATCCTGATTGCCGGAACCGGTAGAAACCACCAGAGTTTTCCACTGAGCTCCTACCTGTCCGCCTAAATCTCCGCTATTCCAGGTACCATGTACGGTTTTTTCTGCAGTAAAGTAAAAAGTCGTACCACCATAAATCTTAATGGAACCTCCTTTCTGCTCCTTTCCGGCAGTATCATGGTAAGTCACACCTTCCGGTAAAGAAAGGGTAATATAATTTCTATGGTCTCCATTTAATGTGATATTTTTTGTTTTCTGCACATCTCCTTCCAAAAAAGCGGTTTCGTTTGTGGAAGAAAGGCTGATGGCAGCACTTGGCGGTGCTTCCTGCCCGCAAAGATAATTGATGTATTCCATGACACCATAGCGTTTCAGTCCGTCCTGCGTGCAGCCCACAAATGCCACTTCCTCTCCGCCATAACAGTAACTTGCTGCTAAATGTGTCAGGACATATTTGATATCATTGCTATAATTCTTTAGATATTCTCCGGTTAAATCACCCGGCCCTCCATATCCATAATACAAAACTTTCTGTAAGTTTAAGTTGCTCTCATAAATTTCTGCCACGTAATCAGACGAAGGCGGTGACTGCAGATTTGATTCCAGACAGTATGCAATCCGGTCATTGACATAGAAATAGCAGGTACTGTAAGAACCTAAATCACTTGGGTATACAATCCTCTCCCCTTGCACCAAAGAAGCTTTTTCCCTTGCCTGTTCCATAGAAGAGGGGACAACGGAAAACAAGACACCCTCTTCTTCCTTTAATGCACTGGTATCAATGTTGGCACCATCAGGCTCTGCGTCTTCCTCCCCACTTTTTATCTCTTTCTTCTGTTTCTTCTCTTTTTGCGGACTCTCTCCTTCCTTTCCCGCTTCTTTCACAATGATTTTCCGTGTAATCTCATAAGTATCTCCGGAAGGTTTTTGGACCTGGTAAATACAGTCATACCTTCCAGGTCTGTCTGCATCAAACAGCTTTCCTTCTTTATCTGCTGACAAAACAAGAGAAACCTTTTCTCCGTCTTTTACAGTAATACCGATGAAATCGAATGCCGGATCAAAAGTTTCTCCCTGCTCAATCGTAATGTCTTCTGCCTGTGTTTCTTCTTTTACATCTGTCTGTTCTAATGGTGCTGCAAAAGCACTGCTCCCACCTGCAAGCAGAGAGGAACACCCTAATAAAACAGCTAAAAATCCTGCTGTACATCGTTTTTTCCATGTTGTTTTCAATAAACGCTCTCTCCTTTCACTTTATTGTTTTTTAGACGGGCAGTTCCATTTTCGGGAATATGCTGCACACCGGAAACTGCCCTGTTTCCCATTTCTTCTTAAGGTCTGTCCCGAATCATACATTGTTCTCCTTTCCCATGGCACTTTAAACCATGCAAAAAAGGAACTGCTTTCGCAATTCCTCTTTTGCACATTTTAAAAATGAATTATCTTGTGTTTTTCCTGATTTCCTTTGTCAGCCAGTCATCAATCCCTTTTTCATGTTCTGCCCACAGTCCGTCCTGATCTAAATCCCACTGGTTCCGATTACAGGATAAGGAAAGCTCCTCACAGATACGGTATGTATGATTACAGCCTTTTCGTATGGTATCCCGTTTTACTCTTTTTTTCGGGCATTCAAAGTAAGGATCGCCCTCTTTCTTTCTCTCTTCACATTCCTCACAGATTTCACTATACTTTTTGTCACATATAAGCCGTAACTGCTTATCCATGTCATAGACTTCTTCCACATGGGAGAGACCACGCTTTTTTAATGCTTGTAAAACCTCATACAAATCTCTCCAATTTCCAATTCCCGGATTCCCAAGGAACGTTTTTCCTGATACCTGATGGGCAATCTCTGCTTTTAAAATTCCTTCGGTCACATAAATCTCATTTCCTTCTGCTTTTCCCGATATCCCTACAATACTGCTGATCCCACACCCTTTCTTTTGATTTGCACTGGAAAGCCATACATATTTATTTTTTCCCTTTGGGTTGTCCAATCGTATCTGGAATCCTGCCAGATATCCGTCTACTGTATAAACAGGACAAAGATACCCGCTGTTTCCTTCATAGAAATTCAGATCCCAGTCTCCTTCCCGATTGATATAAAATCCGGGAACGCCTTCCAAGCGTAATCCCTGCTTTATCAGTCTCCTGGCAATCTGTTGAGATTCCTCCTTACTGGTACTTTTATATCCTTTTTCTTCCATACGCCGGATAATCTCTGCATTCACACCTCTTCTTTCCAAATCTTTGCGGTGATATTCCTTCAGTTTCAGATAAGAGAGCATTTTTTTATAAACATGATGCCGTT
Organism: Coprococcus sp. AM97-35; assembly: GCF_027697525.1. Lineage (NCBI taxonomy): Bacteria > Bacillati > Bacillota > Clostridia > Lachnospirales > Lachnospiraceae > Coprococcus > Coprococcus sp. AM97-35. The sequence goes on from NZ_JAQESL010000016.1 coordinate 27,221, forward strand.
GTTCTGCATCCACAGGTTCTGCCATGCGTTCCTTCTGTTTCCTTGCCTGTTTTTTTATCCCCTGGCTTTCTTCCTGCATTGCTTCCCTTGTCTTTTTCTTTCTGCCGGGTTCCTCCTGCTTTCTTCTATAAATTTCCCGATATGCCTTTTTATACCGGTCCTTTCCCGTCAGATGACAAAGTTCTGCATAAAGTGTCAGCATATTATGACCAGTTCCACAATCAAAGCAATGGAAAACATTAATGATTTTCCCTTCTGCACAGACACAGATGCTTGCCTTCCCTCTTGCATCTCCACAAAATGGACAGACAACATTGGCTGCATTCTGGACATCCTTTACCTGATATCCATTTTTGCAGTTTTCCAAAAATTCCATATCCAGCATGTTTGCGACATCAAAAATAGTGAATGGGGCAACTGGATAAGAATCTGTACGCTTTCTTTTTTTCATATCCTTTTTACCTTTCTGGAAATATCCCCTTACAAAAGTCGGAAAAGGCATGGCCAGCACACCTCTTCCTAATAGTTAATCTTTTAAGCAGCTTTCTGTTCACAATCTTCCAGTAAAAGCTGAGCTGCTTCTTTCATTTTAAAATCAGAACCTCTGTATTCGTTTGCAAACCATTGTAACTGCCGATATCCCGCTTCTGTCCCAAGCATTTCACCAAATGACTTTCCTTCAAACAACGCATACGGACAGATTACCTTTTTTGCCGCTTCTACTGTCAGAGGTTTCTTCTCCGCTTCACTTTCCATATCTCTTTGTAACTGCAAGAAAAAGTCTTCTTCATCTATTTCTTCAAAGGGAACTTCTTCTTTCGCCTCTTCAAAATCTTCTGATGGAGCAGAAACGGAAGATTTCTCTTTCATTTCCTTTTCTTCCGCAATCTCCTGAGCTGTATCTGCTGCTTTTGTTTCACTGCTTTCTGTCTCTTGAACTTCTGCTTCCTTTGTCTGTTGTGCTGAAAAATCCAAAAGGTTCATCTGTCCAAAACCGTCCTCTTCCTTTTTCTTATGAGATTGCAAGCCCGACTCCTTCGGCCCTTTCTTCCCCTCTTTTGATTTTTCTTCCAGATTGTTTTCGTTTGGTTCCCTCTCCGGTTTTTCGTCTTTTAAATCTTCTATGGAAGAAGAATCTAAAATGTCTTTTCCCTCGTTTGTCAATGAATCTGGCTGAGTTTCCTCTAACAGTACTTCCTGTTCTGCTGTTTCCTGATGATGCACTACTTCTGCTGCTTCTGAAGATTGTTTTTCCAACCTCTTTGTTTCTTGCACTTTCATATCTTCCGCTGTTTCTGCCTCTTCACTTTCTTCTAAAAAAGCTGCAGGATCTGGGAAAAAATCTGCCTGTATTATAGTATCTTTGTTTCTTTTCTTATCTTCCTGCGGCGGTTGCGCTAAAGGACTGTCTGCAATTACATCAGAAGCCTTTTTTTCCGGTTTCTGTGGCTTTACCGGCACTTCGGATTTTTTATATTCCACCCTTTCCTTTGATTTATCAGGTCCATTTGGTGTCCCCTTCATATCCGGATCTTCCGTTTCCTGTTTCATACGGAATTTATACAGGAAGAAGTATTTAAACCCATACGTCCATGCTGCTCCTTTCGCCTTTGCAGGAGAGTCCAGATGGTCTCCCACCAGCTGAATACTTACTCGCTCTTTTTCCTCCAAACAGTCCGCATTGACAATAAAAAATGTAAGTTTTGCTGTATAAATCCAGCTGCCATCTACTTTACTGTAAGCGGCATCTGTCTCTTCTAATTCCTGCAAACAGATATGGTGCTTCGTAAACGCCGGATTTAGAAGTTCAAAGATATCATCAATCTTTACAAAATCATAATCCACTTCGTCTGAATAATGCTTCTTTAACAACTTTGGCATTTCGTTTGAAATTGCAATTAGTTTTTGCTGTAAATTCATTGTTTCTTTGTTTTCCATCCTATGTCCTCCTGTTCTTTCAATTAAGCAGCCTGTTTCTGTTCTGCCATGACATTGTAATACCAGATATCCCTTGCTCCTACCTGATAGATTTCCTCTACGTCCCATACCTTATTTGCCCCGTACTTTTCTTTCAGACGTTTCTTTTCTTGTCCAGATACCTGACTGAGTGGGTACTTTCCGGTTGTGTTTTTTAATACCTCTGCATCGATGTGGAAATATTCAAAAACACCTTGTCTCCCTCTTACAACTACAATTACGGTATGATGCACCTGCTCCAACGATTTTCTAAGGGCTCTGATTTTTTCAATCCTCTCCGGTTGTTTCTTCATCAAAAACTTTGCTTTGTTGTTTACTTCTGTTTCAAAAATCTGACGCATGACTTCCCTGTTCTGCAGTTCTTTTGCCCAGTATCTTCCAAACCTGCGGATGACAGCCTTTCGGTTTCTTAAATAGCAAAAGTACAGCCAATTGTCAAATACATACGTTTCTCCATCGAAAGCAAAGTCCTGTTGTGGGAGTAATCGGTCTGTTACAGAAATTTTTTCAAAAATCACATCTCCTGCTGTCTTTTCAATCAATTCCCGATATTTCCATGCGACTGCTGCTCTTTCAACTGCGGTGATCACAATATCCTTTTTTCCTTTCTCCAGTTTCTTTTGGGCATATTCCTGAACCTTCTGTTCCAGGCAGCGCATACATCCACGCTGGAACCGGAAATTTTTTCCTTCCGGAATATTTAACAAAGCACGCAAGGCGTAGGATACATCTGTAAATTCAAACGTCTTTTGGTTGAAAATCCCAACAAATTCCATCCCCTGATATAAATGACTGGCTCTGTTTTCAAGGTTTGTTCCCATATACACAAAGGTAAATTCTCTGTTGAAAGTCTTGGTAAACACATTCTCCCATGTCAAAAGGGCTGGCTTGTTCTTTCTCCTAAGCCACTTAAAAAAACGTTTTGCAAATGCATTTCCTTTCGTCCATTCTGGTACATTTCTCATATTCTTTTTCTCCTTTTCTTTTCATTTTTATGCAAATGGAAGACAGTATGAAGATGCCCAATACCGTATTCTTTCCATTGCCTGTTCTTTCCCACATGCTACCCACAGCCATTCCAATAAAAATTCTGTAAGTACCTGCTGTTTCTCTTTCTTCATAGTTACAAGTTCCAGCCAAAATGCTTTCATAAACTGATCTTTATCGGAATCTGTTAGCTGTCTTAAAATTGCTTCCAGCCGTTTTTCTGGTTCTCCTTCTATCTTCCGGATTCTGAAAATATTCTTTCTGCTGCATGTTGGAAGTATCACAGGACAGGAGAATGCTTCTCTTGCCATATCTACTGCCCAAAGTTCTTCCTCTTCCCATGGTGTAAACAGGGACAATCTGTAAACCCAGTGTGTGACCAGATATGTCATATTTCTGCGGACTGTCCCACGCTTTTGTAAAGCGGAAAAGATTCCTTGTATTCCCGTCTTTCCTTTTCCTGTGTTCTTTGCAGAGATCTCTTCTGCAATGGAAACCAGCATATTTGCGTAATAAATTCCCAGTTCTTTCTTTCCTTTTTTATAATCCATATTCTTTTCTCTCCTATATATACGGTAACCCAAATTTAATTTTTCTGATCTTCCCCTAATAAACAAGATCTCCGGGAATGTCATATTCTCTCCACTTCATACTCGTGCATTTGGCAACTTTTTCTTCCAGCTCCACCATAGTTCTGCCGGATATTCCCTTGCTCTGTGCCAAGAAAAGAATTTCCCCAATCCCACAATACACTTCGTATGCGGTGCAGGGTGCATCACCAAAGGTTGCTTTAAAGCGGTCTACGATCTCTGCAACATTCTTTTTCCCAAACCCTTGTTTTGTCATAATTCCAATCATGGTATTGACTGGATACTCAATGGAAATAGCACACAGTTTTTCCACCGTCCCTTTCAATGCATTTTTATAGCATTCAAAAGTTGAAAGCAGATTTTCCGTAAACTGTTGAAATTCCACAGAATTATTGTGCCGCATCCGCATATCCGTTCCTAATGCAATCTTTCGTTGTCCCTCCATCAGGCTGTAAAAAATATTGGCACCTGATGCTGCCACATCGGAAGATGTGATGCGTATGGTAGCTGTAAGTTTCTCTTTTACCTGCTTTCCATACTTTTCCATGATTTCCCCATACACTTCTTCCAGCCGATGATCTTCAATCTGCCAGATTGCCGATACCATAGTCTGGTCCGCATACCCTTCTAAAAAGGTACTCTTTTTATACTCTCCACGTATGTAAACACTGGCAAGCATAAAAACCTCCGGTAAGGGATATACCTGATACCCGTTTTTTTCTGCTGAATGCACTGCCCGAACCTTTCCTTCTGAAACACGGAGCAATGCTTTCCCTTTTGCGACTTTCAAACACTGATTCAGGATTTCCGCAAGTACCGCAGGCTCTACACTGGACAATGCCGCACCGCTGATTCTGGCTCTGCTTTCTAAAGTCGGGATTGCAGAACTCCCCAGTTGGTATGCTTCTGTCTGATTGGTTTTCAATAAAAGACGGGAATGGTTCTTTGTATCTCGTAATACTTCCATACAGATACGCTCTTCTTTACTCTCAGGCTTTTCCAGTATCTGTCCTGCTTCGTATACTCGTAATTCTTTACTTGGAACCTCAAACCATGTTGCCCGTTTTTCAACCTCTTCCAGATATTGATGCAATTCCACTTCTTTTAAAAATGATTTTGAGAAGTTATCTGCATACCATGTTCCCGTAGGTGTATTATGCAGCTTTAAACAAATCTTCCATCCACCTTCTACAGCACGAAACAGATAACCTTCCTGTTTCATTTTCTCCATCTCTTCCTTACTTGGCAGACCCCCTTCCCATAGAATACTTGTCTGCATAGGTTCGCCTCCTTCCATTTGGCAGATATACAAAAACTTTCCTTTCCTGTAGGAAGTACAGCCGGTAATCTTCCAGACAAAGAAATATATCAAGGCCTGTTTGTTCCTTGACTTCTTGCAATTGGTCTATTTCTTTCTCATGGTTCGAAATCTTCCTAGGGAAAAGATAAATTTCTCCTTTTTGCTCCACCCTTTTCCCCACAGGTAAAAAATGCAATCCCTGATAGAGCATGCACTTTTTTCGATTTGAAACCTCTCCTTTTTTCTGACTGAGAATCGTGATGATACACTTTTTTAGATACTCTTGTATCGTTACCCCTGTTAATACTTCGAAACAGGTTTCCACTGACTCACGGTCTTTACTGCCCTGATAAGTTTTTAAAAGGTCAGTTACAATTCCGGTAATTTCAAAATCGGCGCCCTCTAAAATATCTGCAAGTACCGTGTCAGCATCCCGAACGGCAGACTCATCTTCCATCTGCTTTTCTAAAAAAGTGAGCGTTTCAAACAGTTTTCTGGTTTTTCGCTGTTCGCTTAGCTTCTGTACATATTTCCTTTGGCACATTCTTTTCTCCTTCCTTTCCGTTTTTTTGCATGTTTTCCTCCTTTCACGCACAAAAAAAGACACAAAAAAGAGCCATTGTCTTTTTGTGTCTGTCTATCTATGCGTTTAAAACGGTTGTTAAAAGTTCTCTTCCGGAAACATAGCCGGAACTAAATTTGACTTATGGAAAGCAATATGCTGTTTCCATATAAAATAAAGTCACTTAAAGATTAACACAATATATAGTATATGTCAATCTTTCTATCCATGTATTTAGTAGTAAATACGTTTTTTTCACAATTCCACACATATTTACCAGAATTTTTTTAACCGGGGACAGAAGCATTTTTATCTGCCCCCTTCCAGTCGTTTATTCTTCTTCCGATGTTTCTTCTAAGATTGGAACAACACACTTTGCAATGCTTCGTCCCTTTTCATCTTCTTCAACCATAAAGGATACTTCCATATTGTTCCTCAAGGTTTTAAATCCTTCCAACTGGATTTCACTGTAATGTACAAAGTAATCAATGCCATCTGCATCCACAAGAAAGCCATATCCTCTCTTTGCACTAAACCATTTTACAGTTCCTTTCATTTCTTTTCCTGCCATAGTCATCTCTCCTTTTTATTATTATTTCGTGCATGTCGGCACGAAAGGAAGAGTGTGGGTTCGAACCACACTTTTTTCACCGTTCTTCCTGTGGGATTTCTTCTGCCCCGTAAAAAACCTCATACATAAGTTCCCCTATTTTTGCAGCTTTTCCCTCCACCCGTTCCACTTTTCCAAAATAGAACCGGTATGTTTTTCCAACCATGAGGTTTTTTTCTTTTTGCATCCGAATGCGGATCCGGCTTCCGTCTTTATCCTGTACAACTATCTGATACATTCTGCCCGGATAATGCTTTCCCTTGACTGCAAGAACCTGTGCTTCCATAATCTCATATTCTCCTGTTTTCCCAATTTTCAGAAACTTGAAAATCTGATAAAACGAAAACACTGCCAATATCCAGGTAAGTATCAAAAAACTCGCTTCCTCAAATTGCACCCCCATATATGTACCGATTACAGCAATAAAAAAAGACAAAAGCCCTGCTTTCAGCATTTTATCTTTAAATAAAAATGGGATTTCTTCTGTTCCATCTAAATTTTTGATCATATATTGTGTCATGCTTTCCCACTGCTTCCTCCACCTTTTTTTCATGTCCATCTCCATTTCTCTTTCTTACCTTTGGAACTACAAAAGCAGACACAGAACTGCTTTTGGTATAAGATAAAAAAGAAAGCCGGCAAATGCCGGCCCGACCCAATGTTTCTTTGCTTTCTGTTTCCATACAGTCTGTTTTTTTGTTCCAATAATCCGTACTTTTCCAGGAACCAGCCACCGCAGCTTTAGATAGAATTTCCGGAACGCTTCTTTGTCATACCCAAAAGAGCGCACCTGAAAAACAAGTGTTTCCCTTTCCTTCTTATCAAGCAGGATAAAACTCGTCTGTTCTGTCTCTTTCATTTTACGGATTACAATATAAAATTCCGGGATCCCCCTGCGGCTTCCCTCTACGATTTTTTCCATTTCTCTGTAAAAAATCCGGCAGACTTCATAATGCTCATTTTTGTATGGCTGACGAATTACCAGACAATCCTCTTCTAATTTCATATAACAGCCTTTCGTCTGCATAATCCTTCCATTTGCTTTCAATGCTTCTTTTACCAAATAGAATCCCCAACTTGCTAAAATCAGGAATACACAGATACTCTCCCAAAAGCAATGGTTAAAAAGCAGGAAAAATCCCAGAAGTCCGGAAATTCCAAAACAGCTTCCCGCCCTTATCAGACATTTCTCTTTATAATCCAGAAGCCGATACATATCGTGTTCCGTGGCTTTCATTATCATGCGCTTTTGTTTCTCCTTTCGGCTTTCCTTTTTGTTTCTTTTTTTCCATCTCTTTTCTCTCTTCTAACAATTCATTGGCTAAGCGTATGGTTTCCCTACAACGATAAGTACTAAACATGGCAACATGTGTCTCCTTTTCCGGAAGTGCCAGTTTTCCACTCAGCCAATGATATGTACTGTTTTTTGTCATATATCCCTGTGTCCAAATTTCTCTTAATGCACGATGTGTCTGTATCCGAAGGTTTCGAAGTTCCCCATCCGCCATAATTCCAAGCGGTCTGTGGTTTTTCTGGTTCGCTGAAACATAAGCATTGCAGTCCGGATAACCACTACACACATAAAACATTGTTTCCGGGGTGAAAATTCTCTTTTCTCCATATAGATAGGAAGCTGGTCTTAAAACTGCCTTTTTCCCACAATATGGGCAGATTACCTCTGGAAGTTGCTTTCTATTTTTCTTTTTCTTCATCGAATTTCCCCTTTCTGCTTTAGTCTATATCATGCATTATAAAAAATTTGGCTTTCACGGTTCAATAGGTTTTCCAAATTTTTTTTATTTTTAAGAATATTTTTTAATCAGCCTTGTAATGATTCCCTCTGCCACCTCAGAAGTTTCATTGATTCGTGTTACAACAAAGCCAATTTTATCTCGTTTTCCTGGAAGGGAAGCCATGTTGCACTCATGGGCAATAGCATTTACTCCAAGATCTAAACGGATAAAGTACGTTCCCTTATAAACATCAACCACGATACCGGAATATTTTCCCTGGCGGTGGCATTTCTTTAAGTTGTCCTTATTGGTATTTTCCGTTGCTCCCTTCGCATCTACGGCTACTGTCATACTCTCCGCATCCGGCATTTCTATTTTGTTAACGCAGACCAGCACTAAATCTCCCACCTGAAATTTTTCTGTTGCATCTGGCATCCATTCCCATGCCATGTCTCTTGCACGCACAGAGCACTCTACACCAAACACTTCCAGACGGACTGCCTTTGGTGCTACAGCAATGACTCTGGCCTCCACAATCCTTCCAGGATAAACCATTGGCTGCTCCTCTTCATTTTCTGTAAAATAGAAAATCTGTCGTTTCCGCAGCATCGCATCTTTTCGGGATGCCACTACGCTTCTGGAAGCCTCATCTAAATCTTTGATAATAAAATCAATATCTGCCCCAAGCATATTATTAGCAATCCTTACCTGGCGGTTCAATGTATCCGCATTTTCCCTTCCGTCTCCTTTTAAGTTAATCATCATTTCAGACATAGGGATTAAAATCCGGTAACCATTAAAATAAGTGACTGCTACTGTCCAGCCGCTTTCCAGTTTCTCAATACCACTTAACGGACCAGTCAGGATTTTCCGGGTTCGCTGGGCATTTAACAACTGATGCCATTTTGCCTCTTCTTTTTCCTGTGTACTTTCAATCGAAGCATCGACTTCAATCGTCAGGATTGAATTTTGTGTTACTGCTCTTGGAATTTCATTTTTTACTTCTTCTGTGATTGTTGTTTTCGTTTCTGCCATATACAGCCTCCTTTTCTTCATCAAAAAAGGCACAAAAAAACAGCCCTTTGGCTGCTTTCTGTGCCTGATTATTTACACTATCATCATAAAACATTCCGTTTTGCCTGTCAATTCCGATTGTGTTGCAATGTTATCGCAATTTCTTATTTTTGCAATCGCTTTTCAATTTTTCAACTTTTTTAAACCTTCTTCCCACCGGATACGGGAAAAATACCAGATTTTCCCCTGGATTCTCCGGCAGATTTGATTCTCCTCCAAATACTGGAAACTGCTCTGCTCTGGATTGTCTTTATCCCAGTTTGTCTTTTCATAGAATTCTTCCGGTGTATCATAAATCTCCACACACTGTTTTGCCAAGTCAGCCTTTTCTACTTCTGTTTCCCTGACGTAGATCCCAAATTCTCTTAAGAGCAATTTTAAAAAAGTATATTTTACCAATGCATTTTTCTCCATATTCATACAGCCTTAATCTCCACCTCCATCTCCATCTGTACTTTTTTGAAACAAATCTTCTACTTTGTATACAGTTGTCTGCTTTTCATTTTTCCTTACAGACTTTTTCGGCGGTTCCCCTTGTAATGTCAGAGGTTCCGTTTCCTGTTCTTCCCTGCTTTCTTCTGCCTGTTTTCTCTCAAAACGCTCAACCGCTTCCCTCTCCTGCTCCAATATCTGAAACTGATTTTTTTCTGCTTCCATTTCCCGATACCATTTCGGAATATGTTCATTTGTTTTTTCCAACTTCAGATGTTTTGCATCTGGATGTTCCGTATAATCCATTTTCCGAAGTTTTAGCACTTTCTGTCCACGGATAATCAAAAGCATCTGATCAATGGGAAAACGTAATACTTCATCAGGAAGCAGCAGCATTCTTTTTCCTACGGAAGAAGTCTCTGCGTATTCCGGCACATAATCTGTCATGCGTATAGTATAATAGCTTTTCCGCATAGATGCAACGGAAACCGTAATCTCTCCAGAACGGGAACTGTAATAAGTAGCAGTTGTCATATCATTGCACCCTAAAAATAAAGACATATCACAACCGCCAAGTATTTCTTCCCATTGTCCTTCCGGATATCGGTTCATCATCTGGGGGATATTCTGAAAGATAATACTCATGCCGATTCCCCTGCTTCGTGCGGTTGCCAATTTCTTTTTAAAATCCGGAATCACTCCGATGTTCGGAAATTCATCTAAGATAAAGCACATGGGAACCGGAAGTTTTCGATCTTCCATTCGATCTGCCAGTCTCACCAATTTAATGCTAAGAAATGAGGTAAACAGTGTTGCCAAAACATCATATGTAGAATCCTGATCTGATGTAATGCAAAAATAAGCACACTTTTGTTTTCCCGGAAGTGTCAGGTCAAAATCCGCATGACTGGTTATCTGCTGTACCAGTTTATTCTGCATAATCTGCAAACGGGTTCCAAGTCCCAATACCGCATTTCCTTTTACTTTTTCTGCCTTTGAAAAAAGCTGATATGGTCCTCTTGCCGGGTGTGTTGTCGGCAGACGTTCAAAGATAGCATCTAGCATTTCTACCGATTTATTCAGCAGCAGTTTATATGCTTCTGGAAATGTTTTTTTCCCCACTGGATATTCTTCATATACATACAGGCACAGCGCTTTCAGCAAATCCATTTCTACGTTATCATAAAAATGGTCAAATTTATCAGTTGTGTTCCGGATCACGACATCAACAAACACATCTATCAGGCTTCCATCATCAATTTCCGCAAGACAGTCCCAGGCATCACTGTTTACAAGGTCTATCAGATTTAACTGTTTTACAATATAGCCCTCTTCCCGCAAATATCCTGCTAAATCTTCATACAACTCTGATTTTGGATCGGTAAGATACATGGACTCTCCACGACGCACACACTGCAATGCCATATTTCTTGCAAATGCTCTTGATTTCATACTTCCCTGGCTGCCACAGACTGCTAGATTCCTATTCAGTCTGGAATCTATCGGAAGGCTTACGTATTCTCCATTTTCTAAATCCTTTCCAAAAATAATCCCCAGAACGTCTTGTAAGTTCTGGTCTGCGTTTAAAATTACTTTTTGTTCCTCCGGCTTCATATATCCGGCTGTACCATAGGTTCCCTTTACCGAATAATCAAAGTTCCGTTCATCTGTTTCTGAAATATCCTTTTCCTTTCCTCTCCAGATAATGAGCATACCCAAAAGCAGCATACATAAAAATGCTACTACGGAACTTTGAAGTCCTGTTGCTGTTGTAAAGCCTCTCCAAATGCATACAAACGGGTTTAGTACTACAACTGAATGAGACAACCTTTCTAAAAAACCTCCAAAATAGACAGTTAATGTGGCAAGCAGAACACCAAAACCGATTTTCTTGCATCTGTCTCCCTGTTCTTTTTTCTCTTTCGTTCTATTCCTCCTCTCCTTTTTCTAATACACCGTATGATCTGTGGTAGTTATAGAGACTGCTATAGTAACTGGAAATCGTATTTACAGAATTATAGAGAGCAGTGATCAACATAGCCCGCATATTCGTAACTTTTGTTGTGTTTTTCTCCATACAATTTAAAACAAACTGTATATGCTCCATTCCGATTTTTTGAAATTGTGCTTTTACAATCTCAGCTGGCTTGTCTTCCCGATTTACCCGAATCGTTTTTGCAGAACAGGTTTTCACATCTACCAGGATACCTACCAATTCATCAATCTGCATATTATAGGGATTATCATGTTTTAAAGCCCCATAAGAAATCTGTTCCCTGACTTCCTTTTCGATTTGAAACAAAGAGGAACTCTCTGTACTGAATTTTCTGTTTGTATTCTCTGTATTTGTCTCACCGATATAGGATACCTCTCTCTCCCAAAATGGAGACTCCATTCCCCCGGTATCCGTGATACCTGTCTCCTTTTTCAGGGAGGGGTATCCCCCATTTAAGTGACACCCCTGCTCGTGATCAGGATAGGTAAGGGCTTCCAATATGTCCACGTTCAAATCTAAAAACAATACATTTGGCACTTGCTGCCCATTTACATGAAGTGTCCGAAAAACACGTCTGATCACTTTCATTTTTTCCAGTTCTACTACCGCATTTGTTGCATCTCTTTTCGTAATCCCAAACTGGTCTGCAATCTGCTGATAACTTCGCTGCAAAAGATCTGCATGGAATTTCTTTTTCAATCCTACAAGTTCTCCTGTCATTTCATCACGCACTTCTGTCGGACGGTACCAATATACAATATCCGCCAAAATGATGATTGCATTTAAGTTGGGCTTTCCTGTTGATTTTCGAATGGTTTTATACCAAGTAACCGGTATGATATTTCCTGAAATATGTAGGCGGCTCATTCTATCCACAGTCACACTTCCAGTCCGAAATTGATCCTGCATGGTCTCCGTCACCTCCTATAGTGCTTCCATAGAAACCATACCTGCCTACGCCTCCATAGCCAACAGATACTGCTTTACCTTTTCACAATCCAGTACCATTATCTCCACCCCCTCTCCATAATAATCTTTTAGCAGTTCCTGTTGATAATCAAAGCATACTGCCATACCCCTTCCGCGTCTTTCCATATCCTGTTTGACCATTTGAAGTTTTCTCAGTTCCAGTTCATATACAAAATAAACAGGAATTCCCTTTTTCAGCCCCGCATAAATCGGGAACTCGTTTCTTTCCACTTCGTCTAGTATGGTCTCTAAAAAAGTGGAAAAGGCATGACTTCTCTCCTTATCTGTAAGCAGCTCTATTTGAAGATAAGCCCCCTCCTTGTCTTGCGGGACAAAATAATATTGTTCATACACATCATCCGTCTGGAACAGCTCCTGTTTCACACCACCACTGCTAAGGAGTATCTTTCTCAATAATTTCATGGAGTCTCCGAACAAAATGGCTTTTCCTTGCCATGTAATTCCTGTCTTGAGCAAATTGCGTTCTACCCAACACCGCATAGCTGTTTCCATTTTCTTTGACCATTTCATCAGATTCCCCATACTGTTGTAAACCACAAAAACTTCCTCATTTTTCATGTAGAGGCCACAGGCTCTGGAACCCTTAACCTGATCCGTCCCCTGCTTTAATTCCTGACTCCCATAATAGGTCCCCAAAGATGTTTTCCCGTAACAATCCTGTGTAAAAATCTTAGGCTTCTCTGTTGCAAAAATCAGGTTCCCATGCATAAAAAAGTACCCCCATATCTGACTCATGCGGTGCAGGCGTAACCGCTTTTCCAGTTCTGATTTCACATGGTTTGTCTCGCTTGCCCCTATAAGATAACTTCCAACCTCTTGACGATAATCCTGCAAAAGATAATTTTTCCCTTTCTTTCCCAGAACATATCCACGCAGTCCTTCTCTATACCGTAAAAGAAGATATCCTTTTTTCTTTAAGTCGGTAATCAGACTGGCTGTATAGGATTTAGAACCCACAATTTTCTCCGGCAAATTCGCCGGCATCTCTCCTGAAATTGCAATCATTTTCAGGAGTATATCGCCCTTTTTTTCCTTTCTTTCCAATGTCTCCCATTTATCCATCTCTGTACCCTATCCTTCTCATACCTGGGTATTTCCCACCTGCCTTTTCCACTTCCTTTTGCTTTAATTTACGGAAAAACCCGTCATATTATCTTATCGAAATTTCAGTATGTGTTCTCTGTCAATTTTTCGATACCAAATTTTGCTGTTTTTCGTAAAGCCACAACGGAAATTTTTCCGGTGTCAACAGATAAATCATTGTGCGTTCCACATCTTCCAACCGTGTTTCGTGATACACATTTGTATAACATCCACTATCCGATGTCAGGAAGAAATTAGATATCACATCTAACACATGCTTCTCTTCAATATTGTCATGATCTCGTACCCTATATATCGGGCGTTTACAATCATAAATATGAGAAAAGCAGACGGTACATGCTCTGTATTCCGGTATCTCTTTATTCTGTTCCGCCCGTTCGATACACCAGTGTTGAAAAGCTGTATACAACGGTTTATAAATGTAATTTGTATACTCTGTTTTCCGGTGCGGTATCAGTGCTGGAAGGGAAATACTTAGAATATTCTCTTCATACGCAATCTCAATCCCATGTATCAATACCAGATCCGATTGGTATTGCTCATATTTTCTCTTATCAAGTGTCATCTGGAGAACAAGATTCCGCATCTTTTCTGTCAGGATTTCAGAGCTCTTTGCGGCTTCCAGCACCATATCATTCAAGTTCTCAAAATGAATATTGACGCACTTCCTGGCATACGCCTGTAATAGATTGCGTGCTTCTGCAAGCATGGATTCCACATATCCTGCCGTTTTCTGTCCCTCGTCCAATTGTTCTTTTAGTCTTTGTATTCCTTCTTTTTCGCTATTCCCTCCTATAATATTCCACCCCTCCTTCTTCTTCCTGCACCGTACAAAAACCTATCACATTTGGGATTTCTATCTGTGGGATTTCCTCCGGATTTTCCACAATAACAACATGTCCACACCCGTCCAGTTTCTGTCTGGAAAACAACTGATTTACCAGTTGGATCTCAGGTTCCGATATATAAAGAATATCGTAAATTTCCGCATTCCCCACAAATATAATACGAATTGGATACTCTTCCTTTTCTGCCAAGAAATGTCGTTCGATTTTTTTCTGTTCCATCAAAGAAAGAAGAACCCAGAATGCTTTTAATGTGCCTTTTTCCCGCAACTGATAGGCATCTTCATGTTGGGATACCGTTTTTGTGACTTCGTTTATATAAATCAAATGTTCTTTCAATAACGTGTGCAGTGCTTTTCCTACAAATTTCTCTTTTCCATCTACTGCAAAAAAAGCATAAATCTGCCTTTTATATAAGACATTATAAGTTTTAACAAGTTCCAGTATCTGACGTTCTACCTGTTTTTGATTTGTTACATGTTCCAAAATTTTTCTCCTTTCCATTTTAGGATTGCGTATAAATTACGTATTCTATCAACCTGAATTTCTGATTGCGTAATCTATACGCATTTTATGGTTACGATACCTCTACAATCATTTGGACATTCCCCCTTTCTCATAGGCTGTTTCCCCGTACTTCTCCAACCGTTCCTTAAGTTCCTTTAAGTCTTTCCGGTCTGTTGTAATCAAATCTTTTTCTAACCGGCTTGCCTTAAATTCTACTAACAAGTTGTTATTATTAGTGGAAATCAGTGCATTTCCTCTCTCAAATCGGGTAATAGCAAGCATCTCTGCTTCAGACAAATCCAATTCCTTTTTTACGACTTCTGCCTCCTTATGCTCCAGATTCAGAATAATCTTTGTCTTTGTGTTGTTTAAGACACCTTTTCCATACTTTCCGCCTTTTAAAGAGAAAAAGTCTTCCAAATCCTGACTGGCACATACCGCAGCGCCTCCATACCCACGTATCGTCTTAAAAATTTCAAGAATATAATTTGCCGTCAATTCGTTTGTTGATAAAAGTGCCCAACATTCATCAATAAAAATAGCCTTTTCTTTTGTACGGTCTTCTTTTGCTTTTGACCATACAAAATCCAAGGCCGTAAAGGTAGCAAGTCCCAAGTCGCTCTGCATTTCTGAAATATCCAGTATCATATATTTGTTATCAGAATCTATATTTGTCTGATGATTAAAGTTCGAAGAAGAACCATTTACCAGCCGGTTTAAAATATTTGCCATACGTCTGGTTTCTTCTTTTTCCAAAAGCACCTGATAAAGATCTCCCAAAATTGGCATTTCTTTATACTTTCCTGGTTGTTCCTGATTCCACAAGCTTGCATTATCATGAGTAATCCCTTTCTTCTGATATGTAATGATAAACGCCTCATCCAAGAGCTGACGCTCTTCATGGGTAATATCCGGAATTAAAATAGTAAAGAAAATATGCAGGCTCTGAATCTTCATAGCAAGTTCTGAACGCTCTGAAGCCTGTCCGTCTAAAATTACCCTTGCACTTTGATCACTTGGCCGTATCTCCATGATATTGATTCCATATTGGGAACCTGGGGCAATCTTCAAATATGCCCCACCTATATTTTTACATGCCCTTGCTAGTTCATGTCCTTTTTCCGGTGCAATAATAAATACCTGAATATTTTTCCTACGCATTCTCAAAGCCATAAGCTGCAGGCAAAATGTTTTTCCGGCACCACTGGTTCCCAGAATCGCAATATTCGCATTTTTGTAAATTTCACTGTTAAAAATATCAACGATTACAAGGGAATTGTTGGCTTTATTCACTCCCATTAATATCCCGTCCCGATCTGACATTTCATAACTTACAAAAGGATAACACGCTGCAACACCGGAAGTCAGAACATTTCGTTTTGATTTCTGGTATAAGTTTTTGTCCAGATTCAAAAGTGGAAGGGACGATAAAAATGCCTTTTCTTCAGAGAATGTACATTTTGCAGTTCCGATATCCTGTGAATTTAACAGTTTTGCCATTTCCCTCGCACGCCACTCCACTTCCTTTTCTGTATAACCGGTAATGGTAATCAGCATAGACATGTAATATAGTTCTTCATTTCCACTTAGCCCTTTTTTTAGGTAAAAACCGGCACGTATAGACTCTGACAGATCATCAAAATCGCTATTGGTGTCATAAGTTTCTTTTAATCTTGAGCGATTCAGACGTATCCTTCGTCCAATACGCTCCACACTTTTTCCTTTATCCTGCTTAAAGAAAAACACATCAACATCAATTCCTTCGCCCGCATTGATAATCAGAGAAATCCAGCCTGCCGGAACTCGCATCCGGTATTTTCCAGAAGGAATATACAAATAGGTATGATATACCCCATCAAATACCACACAGTTCCTGTGCTTAAAATTCAATGTCTTTGGGGCAAATAATTCGGTTACCGGAATATGGGGAAGACTCTCTTTTCCATTCTCCTCCTGATACCACTGGGTAACCAATTTTATCCGTTCTGAAAAAGGAACGGTTACACTTGTCCTTCTATTCAGCAACTGATAAAACAATTCTACACAAAAGCGGGACTCGTTTTCGTGTTCTAATACTACATTGCCACATATCGCCAGATATTTTTTTGCAGTCTGCACTGTTGTCCGCATATAATGGTACACTTCTTTTTCTTTTGGTTTACGGTTCCCATCATAAGACTGAAACTCAAAAATCAGAAAGAATCGTCTTGTAATCGCTTCTTTGGTACCTATAGAACGGATGAGACGTGCATAATCTTCTTGAAGGACCCTGCACTGTTCGTCTTCTTCTGCCTCAATCTCCTGCTGTATTTTTTCCAAATATTCCGAAATATCGGCCTTTTTGGAAATAACTTTAAACTGCAGCTTGACTGGTGCAATCTTTAAATAACTCAAAAAAGAAAATACAACGTTTCTCTGTTCGCTTGGAGAACGGAGCAGAAAGTTAATCGGCAGGACTTCTACAATTTTCACATACCGGTGATCTGCTGTATAAATAATCCCATCTTTTATTTTCTCAATCGGAAGATAAGAGGATGCCCATGTAACTGGAAGAAAATCCTGTTTTTCTTCTAACTCTTCTGATTTTTTCTTTCTCCGTATCTCTGACTGCGTATTTTCTCTTACTGGTTTTCTCGGATACTCTGCTTGATTAAGCTGCTTTTGCAGTTGATGTTCTTCTTTCTTCTGCTGTTTTCGTATCCTTTCCTCTTCCAATAACTGCCGCCTTTCAGCTTTCTTTTGTTCCGACTCCAAAATTTTCTTTTCTTTTTGCTGACGTTTTTCTTCCTTTTTTGCCTCTTTTAACCGTTCTTCCAGTTCCTTTATTTCCTGACTGATGATTATCTCCTCCTTTCTTACGGCGTTTATGCTCTCTTCTTTCTATCCGCCGTTTTCTCTCCAACTGATACCTCCCGCTTGGTGTTGTAAGAACTCTTCTATTTTTTAAAAAACATAAAATATGAAACAAATAGGCTGTCAATCGTTCTCCCTGCACACCTATCACAGCAAAAATGACAACTGGAAGAATAAATATAATTCCCAGATAAATTTTGGTTCTGCCATCCACCGGTACTTGCAGCAAAATTTTTAATAAAATAAGCGACATCACTGCCGCTTCAACTACATTCCCCGCACTTACTCTTCCGGAAAACCATTTTCCTGATTCCGCAAAATTAGGCGGTATGGTATATGTATCTACTTTTTCTCGTTCTGACATTTTCTGCCTCCTATGTATATGGTTGCTTTTTCTTCCGCACAAACAGATATCCCCCAAGGGAAATAATCACTACAGGAATAATAAGTTTTCCTATAGTCTTTAACAGCTCTTCTGAAACTCCATCGGTTTCCATTTTTTCTGTCTGTGGCGCATTTGCAGATGATCGCATATCTTCTGTGTCTGTTGCCATTCCAATACATTCCCCTGTTACCTGAAGGTTTTCAATTTTTACTTCTGCTTCTTGCATACTAAATTTCGCTTCGTCATATAGTACTCTATACAGACGCTCCTTCTCCACTGCATCTACAGATAAGTGATAATCTCCAGGTGCCAGTTCTAAGTTTGTACTATACTGATTGGCTTCACACAGTTCAAACAAATATTCTATTCCGCTTTTCTCCTTTACACTCCCCTTCACGGTTCCTGAAAATTCCTCATATACTTCCGCACGTATTGCCAAGATTCCCGTATTTTGGTTTGTCACTGTAAAGTTTTCACTTATTTGCTCTTTCTTTTTCCAATCCTCTGATTTTTTTAACACTTCTCCATTCTTCCCAAACAGGACATATCTTCCGGCTTCATGGACAGAATCATACGCCCATGTATCTTCCAGACGATTTCCTTTTTCATCATAACCGTTTCCATTTTCCCATTTGGTGATAACGGGAAGTTCCACTATAGATACCGCCATGACCGGAACAGAAAACATCATCCAAAAAATTGTACATATAAGCACAAAAACAATTCTTTTACTCATTTTGTTCCTACTTTCCAATAATCCAAAAAGCTCCTTCCGACAAATCCCTTCCATAACTTTTTATGGTTTCTACGCTATAAAGTTTTCCAGTTCTTTCTCTGCTTGCACAATCAGCAATCGTGATATGTCCATCTGTGGTCACTCCGGTAAGTACAATAAAGTGTCCACTACTTCCTCCGGTAATCGTATAAGCTTCACAGATTTCAACAACCAGTTTTCCTTCTTTTAAGGATTCCACCACATAATCCATACGGTCTTTTCCTACCCGTTCACAAGTCAACCCCCAGTGAGTTGCCGCATTTTTCACAAAAGAATGACTGGTGCCTACATTGGGTACATATTCTCCATTTTGCTCTGCAAAAGTTTTCGTGATTTCCGGTGTTACATTCTGGCCGGTAAAAGTGGAAATTACAATCGCCAGAGAAGTTGGTCCGCACCCGGCAGCACCAACATTGCTTGTTCCATAAGGAAGGCTTGCCCACGGTTCTTCTGTCTGATTAAAATAAGTGACTTCTTTCACACAGTTTTCAACCGTATCATATCGGATTTTATCTCCGGTAACATCAATATTTCCAATCAATGAATCATCAACCCCACCTCCTGTCACAAAATCCGTCCATGAAAATAGGGAAAATATTGCTTCCTTTAGCGCATCAACTCCATCCTGCATAATCTGAAGAACCCGTAAAACCAACTCAAATGTCCCCTGATCCAGTACATACTTATACTCATACTTGTTTCCGTTTTGAGATAACTGTGAACTCAATAGTAAAGCCAATGTATATTCCACCGTTTTTTCACCTACTTCTTGCTCTTCCATCTGCACATTCTGTCCACTTTCCTTTAAAGTCAGATAAGTTTCTTTTGTAATCTCTGTCTTTCCAGCTTCTGTTATCACATAATAGACTGTTTTTACAGATGACTGCTCTCCCGTATTGCTTACAGACCATGAAAAGAATTGCGGCACATATTCTGTCACCGCATTTTTTAACAGTTGGTATGACTTTTCCAATTCCTCTGGACTCCCTTCGGTATCAGAGGAACTTCCCGTTCCACTGGGCTGTTCCAGTATTTGAATATATCCCATTACCTTTTTTACATGGTTCTGGGTTTCTGTATACGGTGGAATCTGATATCCGGCATTGATGACTGCCTGCGGACCTGCATTATATCCAGCAATAACCAATTCCAAAGCATTTTCATATCCCTGAAACATTTCCATAAGCTCTGCAACGTATTTGGCTCCCCCCATGATATTCTGTCTAGGATCATACGGATCTGTTACTCCCAGTGAAGCAGCAGTTCCAGGCATTAACTGCATAATGCCAATTGCACCTGCACCAGATACTACATTAGGATCAAAGTTTGACTCTACTTTCCCCATTGCAATCAAAAGTGCTACCGGTACATTATAGGTATTTGCCGCTTCCTCAAAAAAGGCATCATATGGACTGCTCAAATCTGTATCCAAGTTCATGTCCAGACCACCAGAATATCCGAGAAAAGATTTTCGCGTGGTGCTGTCCCACTTTTGCATCAGTAAAATCCCCACATAATAAGATAGGTTATCTTTTAATCTTGTCTCATATTCATCTACGATTGTCAATTTATGTTCTCTATAATTTGCCTGATAATCTGCCTGTATTTCCTGCAGCTTCATATCATGTTCCTGAGAAATAATAGATAGCAGCTCTGTTTGGTATGCTTCTACTTCCAGCACCTGTTCAATCCTGCTTCTTATTGCTGCAAGTTCTTTTGACTGCGCTTCATTTGCAAAAGAATTAGCATCCATAAATCCAAGATAGGAAAACAGAATACCAATGAAATTCACAATGATGAATAGGAACAGTAAAATTGCCGCCATAATTGCTGCAACTACTTTTTGGAACGTCTTATTTGTCACTAAAAATCCAACAACCGTTCCAAGAGGTCCTGCAATTGCTGTTCCAATGGTACTTCCAGCCACACTGCCTCCTGCCGCTGTTGCCGTAGAGTAAGCTGCCTGAGCACCTTTTGCTGCATTTTTTGCATTTTTTATGCCATCTGCAACCTGTTTTGCCTGCTTTGCTGTTTTTGCTGTCTGGATAGCAGCATTGGCTGTATTGTCAAGAGGTGATGTATCATGCCTTTCTTCTGCCATTTTACACCTCCCTACCAGTCTTTACGCTCATCATATCCCTGTCGCAATTCACGTCTGGATTTTGGAATTTCTGGAATCCCATCTTCTAGTTTCAAACTTCTTTCTGCCTCGTTTGGGAGAACACTTTCTCTTAAATTCTGTCCTTGTATCAGCATCTCTCGTCCTAAAACATCGCTAGTTTCCATTTCCCCTGTTGTCGGAACATCTGAAATTCTTCTTTCTGCCCCTTGTCCAAACTCATTTTGACTGGAGAGATAATCACCTGTTGGATGTTCCCTTGTTTCCTCTGAAAACTTTGGAATTACGGACTCTCCTTTAGAAGTCGAAACACCACTTTCTCCAATTTCGTTTAAAATGCCAGATCCAGAAGTCTCCATTCCGCCTGAAACTTCCTGTGCAGAATATTCCCTTCCAGCACTGCCGCTTGTGACCCCTTCCAAATCCATTTCACTTTCACCAATGGTTCCACCATCCAGATCCATACCAACGGATGTAGCTGTTTCCTCTTCCCTTGGATAATCTAAAGCTCCATCTGCTTCTGTCAGTACCTCTTGTCCATTTTCAGATTCTACTGGAATACTATCTGTATCCAACATACCTTCTGCATAACTGCTTCCAGTATTTTCTGCTTCCATAGCAGGAACTTCTGATACCGAATTTTCCTTCAGGTCAGAAAGATTTCCTTGTTCCTGTGTAGGTTCAATTTCTTCTCCTTTTACCAATTCACCGCCTTCTCCAAGTCCATAATTTTCTGTACTAGCTTCTGGATTTTTCATATCTTCTTGCTGTGAAGTAATTCCCATTTCGTCCAGAATATTTTCCTGATCTGAAACTGTGTCTGCTGTTTTACCATCATCTGCATTGTCCGCATACCCCTCTTCCAACGGATTTCCTGATACGTAATCTTCTCCCATTTCTTCCATATCCATAGGATTTCCAGTACTCATTGGTATTGGCCCTGCACCATCTCCCATTCCGGAAGAAGTTCCCATTGCTTCACTATTTCCTGTATGTTCTCCATTTTCCATACTCTCAGTTGTACTATGACTGCTATGTCCGAATGAGAATAATCTGCTGGCTGCCATCATTAACCCAAAAGCGCCCATTCCATTCGACATTCTTCCAAGATTAATTCCAAGTGAAGCCATATAAGAATCCATTTTAAAGCACACTTTTGAAAATCCAATCAAACATAAGGTTGCAATAAAAAACTTTGTAAAACCATAGTGGCTTGCGGTCAAATTTCCATACCCGCTTAAAAACATTTTCATACACCACGCATTCATAATGATTAAAACAACTTGTCCACCAAACATCTTGCTCCAGGATGCTAATACATTATTCGTTGCCTTAGAGCCACCTGTCGAAAATGCCAAAGGTGCAGTATAGGAAAAAACGCCCAACAGAACATACCGTTCTGCAATGATAAACAGCATTTTAAAGTAATTCCATGCAACGACAAACTGCATAATCAGTAATAGTATGGAAATGCTCAATCCATCAATTCCAAGACTTGCCGATGCCTGATCCAGAGAAGATACAAAATCAGAAAAACTTTTTACTTCAATTTCTGTTCCTGCTACCCACTGATAAGGAGTACCAGCCACTTCCAAAATATAATTTGCTACTGGTCTGGCAAAGAGCAACATAAATAAACATAAAAAGCTCCTGCAGACCAACTCCACCGGATCTTCCGCTGCAACACCGCCTCTTCCAAACATGGTTTTGAATAACTGCCAGATTAAAATCAGCAATAGGATTGCAATCCCCATAGGAAGAATAGCATTTTTATACAAATCTTTTACTACTGTAAATAAGTCTTCAAATAAACTCAAATTGCAGGATAGTAAATCTGTGAACATTCCGGTAATGAGGTCCATCATGTCTACTAAAAACTGTGAACAAATTTCCCGGATTCCTTCAATCAATAATTCTAATAACCAGCCCAACTAACTTCATCAACCTCCTTTTCCCGGGAGGGCTCCGGTATATTATGTTTTTTAACCAGTAAAGTTCTGCTGTGGAACGAGAACTTCCATGTAGTTTACAATCGCTCCAAGTACCATTAACACTGCCCAACAAATGACAATGCGTTTCAGCCACGTTCTTGACTCATCCACTGTTTTTCCGCTTTTTGAAAAATTCATCAAAAACAAACACACTGCTGAACACACAACTGCTGCAACAGTAGCAATTCCTACTACATCGTTATACACTTTCTGCATAGCGTCTTTTGCCATAGAAAAGATGTCCGCAGCATATACTGGCTGTGTAAACCACGCCAGCATGGTAATCATGAAAAATCCCATAAACATAAATTGAGGAATCCAGGCAGTCTTCATTTTAAACTGTGGTTTCCTCAATTTCTCTACGATATGCACTTGTAATTTTTTATGAAACAAACATCATCCTCCCTTCCTCTTTATTTCAGGGCAACAAAAAAAGCAACCATTTCTGATTGCTTTTTTCCCTGATTATTCAGTTTTGCGGCCCTCCATGTAGATACTCACATGCACAAAACTTTACGTTATCATTGTAAAACTTTAAGAATCCGATGTCAATTTCAGAGAGGTCGCAATGTTATAGGAAACCAGTCTTATTTTTGTATCACTTATAAAAACATATACATAGTAAGTATCGTAATGACATTTTTGAAAAATCTATTCCAAAAAATCCATTTAACAATATTTTAATAGAATAAAGAATCTAGTTTTTACAAACCTATGATATTTTAATACTGAAATCTAAAATAAACTATTTAGGAGGTATCATAATGAAGAAAAAAATACTCACATTATTATTAACAGTCACAGCTTTAGGTGTAATTCCTTTTTCAGTTTATGCTAGTGACACCGACACTGCCAAAGAGAATGAATGCAACGAAGTGATTACAAATCAAAAAATTATTAATGAGAAAAATCCAGACGGCACAATTACACAGGCTGGATTAGTAACATTTGAATATCAGCCAAGCTCATCTGACTTAAAAGCAGGAGGATGTTCATCTGGCCATCACACCAATATCGTCAACAATGGATCACCAGACACTACACGCATCCACGGAAAAACACACCCTGGATATTGCCAAGTAAAAACAACAACCTATTGGAGATGCACAAATTGCAACACAACCGGTCATGATGATAAATATACACTTGTCTGGTGTCCAAGTGCAGATATAAGTGGTGATGAACCTGGCAATGAACCTGGCTTACAATAAACAAATTTTATAGGATCTCAATAATTTTACATAGAAAAAGAGTGGTTCATTTAGATTGTATCAACTATTTAATAAATATAAAATCCAGTGTATTTGTGAACTCTAATTTTGAACTATGAAATAGTATAATTATGGTAATTACATTTCCAGTTCAAAATGTAACACACAAAAAAAGGAGTACCAGAAATTCGAGAGCATTTCCTCATTGCTCCGACTCTGTGTACCCCTTTTTTAATAAATTGATTAGTCTTCTATTTCTATTAGGTACTTATACATTTGCCGCTTTATACCATAACTGCGTTGTTATCTTTCTCCTAAAATCCCTTTTATAATTTTCTTTTTTTCTATATCCTGATGATTGTTTTCTTACATTCGTTTTATATTCCTGATAATGTTCTTTCTTATGATAATTCCAACAGTTATTTCTCCATTTTTGAGCGAGAACAGAATCCGTAGAACTTAGCAGTAATAAAATTTCCATTGGGCACTGACATTCCTGCGGTAGTTCCCCTTCATATTGCTCATTGCATAACAGATTGTAATACATTCCTTTCTGGATGCAAAGTGGCAAAACTGCTGCGTATACAAAACTTTTACCAAATCGGTCCGTTGTCCTGACTGCAGCATAATATACCCCTTCTACAATATAAGACAAAATTACTTCTTTCTCCGGTATCCATCTTCCTCTTTCTTCGTATCCCCTTTGCCTGAAAAGTTTATCACACTCTACTCTTATTTCTTCTGAAACTGCAGCTTTTAATAATCTTTCATTTTCTATATGAAAACATATCCAACTCATTCTATTCACCTCTTCTTATTCTTTTGAAAAAGCAGGAACAAGAATTTTAATCCCCTTCTTGATCCTGCCCTTTTTCTACGCTGCTGCTTTTAAACTTTCTGCTTCATCTGCAAAAAACTGTATATAATAGGTCTTTTCTTCTCCTTCTACTACAATATGATTTGCATCCAAAGCAATAATTTTTTTAACTACTTCTGTTTGGAATTTGTTACCTTTCCAGTAATAGTGTAGTGGTCTACCCGTAATAACTGGAAATACCACCCAGCCATGCGTCCATATCATTTTTTTGATTTTCTTGCTTTTTACCATCCTTGTTCCTCCTTTTCAACATAAAAAAGGCACTGACTGTCCAATAACAATCAATGCCATTCTTTTTCTTGTGGATATATCCCTATCCTAAATTTTTCTCCTATTTAAAATAGGACTATACCTTTGTGATGTCAGTCTATACTGATATCATAAATAATTACACAATCATCATATCACAATATCTTGTGTATATCAATACTTAATGTACAAATTATTGTGTTCTTCTGTTTTCATAGGAAATTTTATAATACTTTTTAAAACTGCACATACCAATTCCTGGTATAAGTCCTCATCAAATTTCCCATTACTTTTTGCGTATTTTAACAACAAAGGACGGTACATTTCTATAATTTCAAATACTGCTTTTTTATCCTTATTTCGTGCTTTCCATAATAATTCTTCAAATTCTCTTTCCTGCATCTTTTCCTTCTCCTAATTCCCTGCGAATTTTTTTAATTACGTTGTAATAGGTATTTTCAGCCTTTTTTCCAGATATTCCTATAGCCATTCCTATTTCATCAAATGTCTTTTCGTACAATATTCGCAGACAGAGAACCTTTATATGCAATGCCGAAAAACTTTTCAGTATATGTAAAAGTTTATTGTCTGTCACCTGAGCAAACAATTTTTCCGGATCAATCTTTCCCAAAAAAATATCGTGTGCTTCCATCATTTCATTCCATTCTATTCCCCTTCCTTCTACATTTTCCAAATCCTCTTCTAAAGTAATCTCATGCTCTTTAATCTTACTTTTATCGTTCATATAGTTAATAGTGGTATTTCTTACTGCACTCTGTAGGTATGCACTAAATTCATCTATAGTAGTTCGTTTTTGTTTATCCATAAATCTCCTCCTGAAATCTGTTTTTAATCTATAATCCGTTTCCAGGCGGAGAGTTTTACTTCTATGTTACTATTACTTGCTTTTAAGTAATAATTACAAAAAAGCTGCTAGAATTCTTCTAACAGCATAATGTTCCTTTACTACTCTAATTATGTTTTTGCATCAAAAGACAGCATAAATAAACTTATATATTTTTTTCATTATGTATATATCTTTCAATCATGCACTCTTCTATTTCCTCCATTCTGTCTGCCGAATTTTCCAACTGATCAAACTCTCCAATTTCCTCTTGGTCCAAAGCATCTTCAATCATTTCTGTTAAATCTTCTTTTTTACATCCAGGTTTGAATATGTGTCCACAATTAGGACAAATCCGATACCAAATAATAATCTCAATTCCACATTTCGGGCAAAACTTTTTTTGATATCTCTTTCTCACTAAAAGAAGAATAAGAACCATTTCCTGCAAAAGTAAAAATAATGTCAACAGCAGAAATGCCCATTTCTTTCCATTCCATGCCATCCCCACAAGCAGTCCTTGTAAAATTGTCATTCCTCCTAAAATATACTCTACTCTATTCCGCATTTTTCCTCTCTTTCTAAAGTTCTTCTTTATAGGAACTTTTATTTTCCTCTAATTCCTCTTTCTCCATTTCCTGAAGTAATTCTTTATTTTTCTGTATCATGAGAATATCCTCCTCTTGCAGTGTTGGAAGAAATTCATCTTGTAATTGTACGACTCTGTTTTTCTTTGATATATCCAGCTTCTTGTCTATCACCGCCTGCTCTTTTGAAAATTTTCCTTCTATGTTTTGATGATATGCAAGAACCGCCTTTACAACAAACTTTGCTTTTCTATGCCCTAACTGGTTTAGTATTCTTGCAACTTCCTGATGATCCGGGTCCTCTTCATCAAATCCCAAGGAAAATCTGTACGGATTTTGTTTTGCCATACGTCCTCCCCTTAATATCCCGCTTTTTCTGCCATATATTGTTTGATAAAGCCTTTTACATTTGCTCTCGGATCATCAACAACATAATATGTTGAATGATATCTTTTCCAAACTTCATCAATAATATCCTTTAAAAGAACCGTTCCACCTCCCACAAAAACAGTCACTGTTGTTCGAAAATCAATACCAAATTCTAAAAAAGAACCTAATAAATCACTCATATATTCTGCAGCAATTTCAAACGTTCTTCGAACAACTAGTTCTGAATACGGTGTTTTCCTTTTAAAAAGAATATTATCGATATCTGCTTCTTCCAGATAAAGATTAAAGCGCTGCCTTATTCCTACCATAATTCTTTTATAAAGCATAATAATCCCTTCCGGAAGGGAATCAATTCTTGTTCTGTCTACTACTCCATACCGGACTAACAGATAATCTACTGTAAATCCCCCAATATCTATCAGCAGAACCTTTGGCTGTTCTTGTAAATAGAGCTGATTTGCTACCAAAATGTACGCAGAATATCCCTGCATATATACATTTACGCTCTCATAGCGTATTCTGTATGGTTTTCCTTTATAGGAAAAATAAACGGCTTTTCCTTGCCGCCAAAAATATTCCCGGAATTTTCGGATCTGTTTTCCGTAATCCCCCGGCGGAAGTCCAACTAATAACTGGATCGGAATGGTTCCCCCTTCATAAATACCAGTTTCTATTCCTTCTTTTTCCAGTTCCTTGGCTACTCCGAGTAATGTCAAAATATAATACCTGTCATCAATGGTTTTATCTTCCAAATAGGAAATCCTCTGATTACTTTCCAAGTAGTTAATCCCTTTAAAAAAAATCCCTTCTTCTCCAGGAAGAATTTTTTGTTCTTTTCTTTTAATTCCCGAATGAAAAATAAAATGGTTGGTTTTCATCATTTTATTTCCCGTATCTATGCTCATAACAACTCCCATGTTTCTCCTTTCCAGCCCTTTGACTATTTTATTTACCTATTCCTGATAATTCTGGTTTACCTGTTTCAATATTTGCTGATTTTTTGTTTCGTATCCCCATAATATATTGCTGACTGCCTCAAAAGCCTTATCTCGCCATCTAAAATAAGTGGCTCTGTGCATTCTTGGTATCCGTGGAAAATGCGGCTCCAGTTTATCCAGAATTTCATCTGTATTCTCTGCTCTATAAGCTGACATATAGGTATAATAAAGTACCCAATAATACTTTTCGCCCTGTGGGTGATATTTCCTCATTAACTCTACCGCCTCATCAATCAGCTTCAGATACTTATTGGCCTGATTGATAGATTCGATCCTCTCCCTCATATCTTCCATATCCAGATTGATATCCATTCCTGCCTGGTAAACACTATCTAAAAATTCATCTACATCGGTGCCATACTCTGTATGAAAGCATTGCTTTACTTGATTGATTTTTATCTGCATTTTCCAATTCACAGATCTGTATATTTTAAATAGAGATATAATATCATGGTAAACTTCATTATCTTTTCCTTTTACATCTTTTGATACCACACCCGATTTTCTCATATAATTCTACCCTCTCTTCTGTTCCTTAAAATATCTTTCTATACTCTCATCTGCTCTCTTGCCTGCTATAACAGACGTACATAAGATGCAAGCAATCATACTGATTGTTATAATACATAAAATGATAACTGCTATTTTAATCATTTTCATTCTCCTTATGTCCCTCATCTTTTAAATCTTCCACCTGGAAATTGATGGATCACTGCTATTATTCTTGACAGAATTAAATTTACTCTATGAAATTATCAAGGTGATCCTACTATATACCAACTAAAAATTGATGGATTTTCTGTAAAAAAATCAAAAAAAGTGGATTAGAATTTTTTCTAATCCACTTATCAGTGTGTGCCGAGCATGGCACTAATCTCTTGCTGGTGCAAGTCCAGTCACGGGTATTTACCGCCAAGTGTAGTGAACCACAAGTTGGTATCAGTAATGGTATGGATGAAGGAAGTGGTGTAGCAAAGTTCTTGAGCCTACGAACAGAAACTTGATCAGGCGATTAGGTGGGTAAGGTTGCACTACAAACCAAAGCCCGAATGGTAAACGTAAACCGAAGTTGTAAATCAAGAGGTTGTGGAACGAAAGATTAGTGTCTTACCTTAGGAGACCCTACTCACATGCCGAAAGGTGTGGTCGAAAAAGGTTTGGAGAGGGAGTCAGATGATGTCATAGTAGGTGTAAAAGCTGAAGCACGGAAACGATTTATAGTACGAATCGTTATGTTTAAAATAATACATGAGCCAGAAATCGGATGGACAGGAAAAGTAGGAACGTAACCGAGGAATACTGTTTATATCCAGAGGGGTGTTATGTATGAATCTTAGGATAAATCAGAGGAGTAACAACAATGGAATTAATTGAAGTGATTTTATCAAAAGAAAATCTGAACAGAGCCCATAAAAAGGTGGTAGCCAATAAAGGTGCAAGTGGTGTTGACGGAGTTACCGTTGAGGAATTGGGAGATTATATAAGGAAAAATAAAGATGCAATCGTTACATCTATTAGAAATAGGACTTATATGCCAAAACCTGTACGAAGAGTATATATCCCGAAAGAAAATGGGAAACAACGTCCGTTAGGAATTCCAACAGCATTAGACAGAACCATACAGCAGGCGATTGCACAGCCAATATCTGCTATATACGAAGAAATATTCAGTGATTACAGTTATGGATTCAGACCGGGCAGAAGCTGTCATGATGCAATCAGACAAGCGCTCTGCTATCTGAATGAGGGATATGAATGGGTGGTAGATATTGATATTGAACAGTTTTTCGATAAATAAATCACGACAAATTAATTCAGATACTAAGAGAACAAGTAAATGATAGTACTACGCTAAATCTGATTCGGAAATATCTGAAAGCAGGGGTAATGGAGAAAGGACTGGAAAAGGCAACTGCCATAGGCGTGCCACAAGGCGGACCCCTTTCGGTTGTGTGTTCCAATATTTATTTAGATAAATTGGATAAGGAGTTGGAGCAAAGAGGATTACGCTTTACGAGGTATGCCGATGATGTGCGGATATTCACAAAAAGTGAAATGGCAGCCAATCGGGTAATGAAATCTATAAGTAGCTGGATAGAAAGAAAACTGTTTCTGAAAGCAAATGCTACGAAAACGAAAGTAGTCAGACCGACAAAAGGAAAGAAAAAGAAATTGAAAAAGAAGCTGAGCGAATATCTGCAAAAAGGAAAAGCGATAGCGAGACCGCTTGCAGTCACAATCAAAAGAGTGAACGATATAGTAAGAGGATGGATCAATTATTTCAGAATCGGAATGATGAAACAGTTCATGGAAGAATTCGGAGAGTGGCTTAGACATAAAATCAGGGTTATAGTCATGAAACAATGGAAAAACCAGAAAACCATCTACAGGAATTTGTGTTATCTGAACAGGAAAAATAAGAATGGCTTTCAACACGAAGAAATATACAAGGTTGCTAATTCAAGACTCGGATGGTATAGAAGATGTGGGATGAACGTAGTGAATTTCATTATCAGCAAAGATTTACTTGAAAATAGGATAAAAGATGGAGCAGGTTTGCTCAATCCTCTATCCTATTACTTAGTTAAAGTTGGAATATGAGTTGTAGAGCCGTATATGAGACCCGTACGTACGGTTCAATGGGAGGGGCGAGAAATTTATTCTCCCCTCTACCCTATTCCATATTTCACATAAAAATCTATGACTTTAATTTTTCTACATCTCTATAATACAATATGCTTTATAGGATAAAGCAATAGTTGGAGCTCTACATAATTATACCCTTACATTATAATTATACATGATATTTTCAGCTGATATAGAAAACAACTCCAGCAGGAGGGTTAAAAATATTAAAAATACCAACTTATTAATTCCGTATATGTTGAAAAGTATATTGATACAAGCAATACTAATTATCGTAATATCTAACTTACTTTGAAAAAATCTCTTTTCTGATACCGTTTTTTCTTTTTTATAAGCTACAAATTTTATTAATACTAATAAACATAATATTC